>NZ_JAMPKJ010000010.1 GCF_039962115.1 Funiculus sociatus GB2-C1
TAACTCAGGATGGTTAGCATTGACCATTTTTTGAATTTTTCTCTACGCCCTTTTTTTCAGATTTTTACCCGCTTTGCAACCCCACTTCTTGAGAATGGTGCAAGATGTCAGTTTTAACGGGTTTTAGCTTTGAGCCGTGAAATAAATTTCACGGCTTTAGTTCACGACTCAAAAGTTAAGTGCCATTCAACCTACACGGGTTTTTAACTCAAGCTTCTCAAGCGACACCATGCTGCTTAAACCATGCCTGTAGGCGTTTCCAACCATCCTCAGCTTCCTCTTTCCGGTAGCTGGGGCGGTAGTCGGCAAAGAAACCGTGCGGAGTGTCTGGGTAAAGTACAATTTCCGAAGGACTCTCTGCGGCTTTGAGAGCTTGACGCATCTTTTCTACCGTCTCATTAGGAATTCCGTTGTCACTGCCGCCATAGAGTCCCAGAACTGGCGCTTTCAACTCATCTGCAATGTCAATGGGGTGTTGGGGAGTAAGGGGACTAGACTCGCTAACTAAGCGTCCGTACCAAGCAACTCCAGCTTTTAGATTCGGGTTGTGAGCAGCATACAGCCAAACGACGCGCCCACCCCAGCAAAAGCCTGTGATTCCGAGTTTATCTGCGTTCCCCTTACTTGATTTGGCTGCCCAAGCGACAGTTGCATCCAGATCAGACATGACTTGAGCATCTGGAACTTTTGAGACAACTGTGCTGATAATTTCCTGAACGTCGGTGAGTTTGGAGACATCGCCTTGACGGGCATAAAGTTCAGGCGCGATCGCTAAATAACCCATTGTGGCAAAGCGGCGGCATATATCTTGCAGATGTTCGTGTACGCCGAAGATTTCCTGCACTACTAACACTACCGGGAAATTGCTGCCAGTCGCAGGCATTGCCCTATATGCTGGAATTTCCCCATCTCCTACCGGAATCTTCACCTCACCCGCCACCAAACCTTTAGCATCTGTGGTGATAACTTGGGCAGAAATCGGGTGAACTGCTAGGGCAAATCCTGCGGCCAGCGTGGTTACAGCGATAAATTGTCTGCGTGTGAATTGCATTAGCGGTTTTTCTCCAACATATTCTTACAAAAGTGCGCTTATGTCACATGGTGGCGCTACACAAGCAAAGCCTGCCAACGCAAAGGCTTTATATAATTTAAGGCAGCAAAGACAAACTTCGTTGGCAAAGCATCCCGGCTAAGGCGATGTGGGCGACTGGCGAAATAGGTGGCTGTGTTCGGGATGGTAAAGACGCGAACGGCGTTTCTCCGTCGCCAGAGGCTCTTGCCCTGCCACATTCCCTAAAGCTGGACTAATTACATAAAGTGTGGTACGGATTAAATTTTCCTGCCTAGTTACAGCTGCCATTTGGTGCAGGGGAACTACCCAAATTTTTTCATCATGCCACCCTAAGCGAAAGCAAATCGCTACTGGTGTCTCGGCGGGGTAATGTTGCATCAGTTTCGCTTGTGCATCTTCGACATGACGCGCCGCCAGGTAAAGACATAAAGAAGCTTGATGCGCTGCCAGAGATGCTAACTCTTCTCGTTCTGGTACGGCGGAGGCGCTACCACTGATGCGAGTCAGGATAATAGTCTGTACCAATTCTGGTACAGTTAGTTCAACTTTGAGTTTGGCAGCAGCAGCTTGGAAGGCGCTGATGCCGGGGACGACTTCAAAAGGAATATCTGCCTCATTTAAGGCTTGCATTTGCTCGTGTACGGCACCGTAGAGACTAGGATCGCCAGAGTGGAGGCGGACTACAGATTTATGCGATCGCACTCTTTCGATCATCACTGGTAAAATCTCTTCGAGAGTTTTATTGCCAGTGCGGATAATCTCCGCGTCCGCACGCACACCCTGCAAAATCTTCACAGGAACCAGGGAATCAGCAAATAAAATTACATCTGCAACAGCCAGTAATTTTTGCGCCTTGACAGTCAATAAATCTGGATCTCCCGGCCCTGCACCGACGATGTAAACTGCTGGTGCCAAGGGAGGCAATGATTTTTCACAGATAGATTCAGTTACATCAGACACTGTAAAACCTCGGAAATGGGGATTGGGGATTGGGGATTGGAGAAACAGAGATTTTAATTTGTTGGTTTTGATGAGCCGCACCCGTGGTATCTATTATCTGAGATGCTGTAGAACAAAAAATTTGGCTTATTTGCGGCAATGTTCCGGGTTTTTCCGATTTTCCTAGTAATCAAGTAATGGTAGATGCACCCTGGTTTGGCTCTAGAGTTAATCTCTAGGGCTTTTTTTTTTGCAAAATTTCCTTTATCTTTTGAGGAATTGCTAATGTTGTGACCGCGTCCTTCAGATACCCGACTTCTTGAAGAAGTCGGGTATCTCGCCTTCTCACCTTCAGATTTGTGGACTTTTTCAAATCAATTAAATACACAGGAAAGAGGGAACAGAGAAGTTCATCAATTCTGCAAGGATTACTATATCCTGGTTATTCCGATTACCTAATGGCTAATGACTAATTTCATCAGCATTCTGATTATTGGGGGATGATACAACATCTGGCAGAGAGCGGCGGAATAGATAAAGCCAAGCTAAACCAGCTAATCCTAGAGTCATTCCACTCAGACTTATTACTTGAGCAATCCGCAGTGGGCCCAGCATCAGACTATCGGTACGTAATCCTTCAATCCAGACGCGGCCGGCACTATAAGCCACCATGTAAATTAAAGCGAGAGTACCCAATTTGAGGCGTGGTCTCTTCAAATCCCGAAAAAACAAAGTTATCAGTAATCCAAACACCATTAAATTCCAAAGGGATTCATAGAGAAAGGTAGGATGGAAATACTCAAAATTTTTGTACCCAGCCGGACGATTAGGGTAAGGAATAAAGAGTTTCCAGGGCAGATTTGTCGGACGACCGAAGGCTTCAGAATTGAAGAAATTGCCCCAACGTCCGATTGCTTGACCGAGAATCAAAGAGGGCGCTACCAAGTCGGCTAATTGCCAGAAGGGAATTTTTTGAAGTCGGGCAAAAATCAAAGCTGCCAAGCTACCGCCGATTATGGCTCCGTGAATGGCAATGCCACCTTTCCAGATCGCAATAATATCACCTGGCTTTTGGGCGTACTCTGACCACTGAAACAAAACATAGTAGAGTCGGGCGCTGGGAATTGCCGAAACGATTAGCCATAGTGCCAAGTCGCTGATTATGTCTGGGTTGACTTTACGGCGCTTTGCCAGATATTGAGAAAGGCTTACCCCAATTAATACTGCTGAGGCAATTAAAAGGCCGTACCAACGGATGGCTAAAGGCCCTAGTTCAACTAGAGTCGGGCCTGGGGAGGCAAATTGAAAAGCTAGAGGCAAAGTGGAAATATCAAGAAGCATGGGCTTTGGTTGATCGTATCTTGGGGATCGACCCGTTAATGTGCTTTGCTTTCATGTGAGCATCGCACTTCAATAGTGTATCGGATGCTTGCTTCGAGTCTTGTATTTCATGAGCTATACCCTACTCCACTTTTAAGCCAGAAGCTATAGCATAGAGATCCTAGAAAGATTTGCTGCTATGTCTCAAGTTACTCCTATGATTACTACCGATTCGTCTACCAAAACCTTAACTCGTCCCCTGTTGGGATTAACCCTGTCAGAATTAACCCAATGGGTTCAGGAACAGGGACAACCCGCTTACCGGGGACAGCAACTATATCAGTGGATTTATCAAAAAGGGGCGCGATCGCTTTCTGACATTACTGTATTTTCTAAACAGTGGCGCGACCAAGTAGCCGATTTCCCCATCGGACGCTCCACCCTACATTACCGCTCGGTCGCCCCAGACAAAACGGTAAAATATCTGCTGCGACTTGCTGACGGTCAAATTATCGAAACTGTTGGTATTCCCAGCGAAAAACGCTTCACTGTCTGCGTATCGTCTCAGGTGGGTTGTCCGATGGCGTGCGACTTCTGCGCCACTGGTAAGGGAGGTTTCATCCGCAACCTCGCCAAACATGAAATCATCGATCAGGTGTTGACGGTTCAAGAAGACTTCGGGCGACGAGTTAGCCACATTGTATTTATGGGGATGGGCGAACCGTTGCTGAATACAGATAATGTACTCGGTGCAATTGAATCTTTGAACAAAGATGTGGGAATTGGACAGCGGTGGATGACAGTTTCCACAGTGGGAGTACGCGATCGCATTCACCAACTCGCTAAACATCAACTGCAAGTCACTCTCGCCGTCAGCCTGCACGCCCCAAATCAGCCGCTACGCGAAAAACTCATCCCTACCGCACACCGCTATCCTCTAGACGAGTTATTAGCAGAATGTCGCGAGTACGTAGAGATAACTCGTCGTCGCATCTCTTTTGAATATATCTTGCTGGCGGGTGTAAACGACCTCCCAGAACACGCCGAACAATTAGGCAAACACTTGCGGGGTTTCCAGTGTCACGTTAACTTAATTCCCTACAATCCTATTCAAGAAGCCGATTATCAGCGTCCTAGTTCTATGCGGATTCAATCTTTTGTTTCCGCTTTGAAAAAGCAACATATTGCTGTTAGCATCCGCTACTCGCGTGGTTTGGAAGCAGATGCAGCTTGCGGACAACTTCGTGCCAGTAAAAAGTAAACTCTCATCGGTAATGTAAAAAGGCAAAAGAATTCTTTTGCCTTTTTTTACTGTTTATTTATGGGCGTATAGTCCAGGCGCATAAGCTTCTATCACTTTGCCCGTGAGAGAGCAAGTCACCATCAAGTAGTCGCAGCTGTGGCATTGTGTCCGAGTCAGATTACTACTATTAATATAGTAACGTTCCGCCGGACTGCCACAGTTTGGGCATCTAATTGCTTGGACTATTTCCATTTTTAAAGTCTTCATTTGAGTCAGTTTCTTAAAGTAAAAATTTGTCAAATTTAGCAGCAATGCCGCTAGATAAAAATGAGCTAAATTAACAATTTAGCTAAACTCAATGTTTTAAAAATTGTAAAGATTCAGAAGTAGAAATACAAAATTAATTGTATTGGTGTATGCCCTACGCCTCTACGCATAATGACTTTTTCTTGCTCTTTACTCCTGAAGGCTTACATAAAAAAGATTGAGCTTTCTTTTCTATTATGTCCCTATGATTCCTAATTAGCCAGCATATTTAAGGATTTTTAATTAATTCAGTCCTAAGAAATATAATCTATATCCTTTGATCCCCAGGCGGATTACCTGCATATAAAGGGCGTATTCGCCATAAATAGCCGTATTTAGACCTTTGAAAAGCCAATATAATTTAAAGATTGTGTAAAGTTTGCCTTACATTAAGCGCCGATTTGTATGTTTTTTTACACCAGTTAGAAATGTTTCTTTGCTAAAAATACAACCAGAAGGATATTTTTTTTATTAAAAATAAAAATATTGAAGGTTTAATTAATATTTTTCATCAGCCTGTGGATATATTCAAAAGTGACAAAAGATAGAGATA
The DNA here is from genome assembly GCF_039962115.1 of Funiculus sociatus GB2-C1. Taxonomy (NCBI): domain Bacteria; kingdom Bacillati; phylum Cyanobacteriota; class Cyanophyceae; order Coleofasciculales; family Coleofasciculaceae; genus Funiculus; species Funiculus sociatus. The sequence continues at coordinate 5,434 of NZ_JAMPKJ010000010.1, forward strand.
GACGCGATCGCCTACTTCAACGCACCTCTGCGTTAGCGTTGCGGCGCGACCGCGCTATCGCCAGCGTTTAAACTTAAAACCTCAGCTGGCGCGAAGTGCCATCATCAACGAAACGCTGTTCGCCCACACCAACAACTTGTACAATGGTTTCGCGACTTGGTGTCCATTGCCCTTGACGCGCTTCGATATCTACAATTGTTTCCAGCCCCTCAGAACTAACACGGTAAGTTGTAGTCGCCCAAGCACCATTTTGATATTCAAAAGTATGCCCATCATCTTCGTAAAGCGTAAATTCGCCATTTCCGGGGAAGATGCGAAGAGTAAGTTCCTCTAATGGACGCTCATCAACATACTGCATCACAGGCTGCATTGGGATAATCGCACCAGCACGCACGTAAAGCGGCATTTTTTCTAACGGTGCGTGTGCTAAAATATGCGTCGCTCCTTCGTAACGCTCTCCAGTCCACCAGTCGTACCAGGTACCTTGGGGAAGATACACAGCGCGGTATTCAACTCCCGGACGATAAACGGGTGCAGCCATCAGCGACGAACCGAGCAATACCTGATCGTAAAGTTTATAAGTGTGGGTATCGTTGGGGAAATGATACAGCAAAGGGCGCAAAATCGGTGCGCCTGTGGTCGCGGCTTCCCAGAAAAGAGTGTAGAAATAAGGTAGCAGCTGGTAGCGGAGATTAATGTATTCGCGGCAGATATTTTCTGTGCGATCGCCAAATACCCAAGGTTCGTGCTGCGCTGTCGTCATCGCCGAGTGTCCGCGCATCAGTGGGTACAGCATCCCCACTTGCATCCACCGCGCAAATAACTCAGCGGTGGCATTTCCGGCAAAACCGCCAACATCGCACCCGACAAAAGCCACACCCGATAGTCCCATATTACAGAGCATCGGCAGCGAGTTTTCCAGGTATTCCCACAACGATTGATTATCGCCCATCCATACGGAAGAGTAACGCTGAACGCCGGCAAAACCGGATCGGGTTAAGATAAACGAGCGCTGATTAGGACGCAATTTTTTCATGCCTTCATAAGCAGCTTGCGCCATTGACTGTCCGTATAAGTTATGAGTTTCGGTGTGGGTAGTGCGTTCTGCTTCGGAACCTTGCGGCGCATCGGGGGGAAACCAAATTTTTTCCCCCGGATCTCCGAAAGGACGATCTGCGATCGCTGGTTCGTTCATATCATTCCAAATCCCAGCAACACCCGCCTCAGTTAAGCTGCGGTGCAAATCACCCCACCACTCTCGCACTTCCGGACGCAAAAAGTCGGGAAAAACAGCTTTATCCGGCCAAACGTAGCCGTGGAATAACTCACCATCTGTCTTTCGCACAAAGTAGTCTTTTTCAACACCCGCGTCGAAAACGTGATAATCGCCTTCTGGCTCATACTTCACTCCCGGATCTATAATAGTCACCGTCTTGAAGCCATCCTGCGCCAGTTCGCTTACCAATTTTGCTGGTTCAGAGAATCGCTTCGGACTCCAGGTAAAAACCCGGTAGCCGTTCATGTAGTCGATATCTAGATGAATTACATCGCAGGGAATGCGACGTTTCCGAAATTCGGCTGCAAGTTCCCGCACCACATCTTCTGACTCGTAACTCCAGCGACATTGGTGATAACCAATAGCCCACTTCGGCGGTAACGGCATTCTACCGGTTAACTGGGTGTAGGTGCGAAGAATTTGCGCGGGTTCGGAACCATAAACGATGTAATAATCCAACTCATCGCTTCGCGTTTCCATCCGCAAGACTCCTGGTTCTTCTGCACCAATGTCAAATTGACTCCAGAATGTGGTGTTGAAGAAGATGCCATAATTAACATTTGGGCGCAGGGCGATAAAAAATGGGATGCAAGTGTACATCTCATCAGTGAGCGAGTCATAATCTAGAGCATCAAGTGTCCAGTTCGTCTTAACTTCGCTTAGTTTGTCGAGTAGTCGGGTGCGTTCGCCAAAGCCATAGAAATGTTCGTCAGCTTCGATGCGCTTCCAAGTTACGATCGCGCCTGTACGCCAAGCCATTCCCATACCAGTATCGTGCGCGATCGCTTGACCTGCTTGATCAAAACACTCTACACGACACTCGTTACGTTGAACGCGCACGCGAAGCTGTTCTGTTAAAATTTCTACCGCTGCATCAGTTTCTTTTACTTCAAACGGTACAACTGACCATTCTGCATCATCGGGTGTCACCGCCCAAGACCGACGCGGCATAAATTCGCCCTTTGGTGCCAAGCGTACCCGAATTAAATTTGCTGCTAGTATGCTGATGGCAAGACGCGAACCACCACAATCAAAATCTACACCCTGCTGGTGACGTTGTATTCCTTGTACTGCCCCTATAGTTGACCAAGATGCCCCTGTTGTGGGAAGTTTTCCAAAATATTGCGGCATAGTTTCTGGTTTTACAAATCAATATCGATTCCACCAGTTCCAATGGACAATATACCCACAGGCTGAATTACTTCGTCTGTAGGTTGGCGAATAAAAAACCTAACCCCCAACCCCTTCCCACCTCTTTCTAACCCTCTCCTAAGAGGAGAGGGAAGCCAAATAAATGTTTTATACGAGGAAGGGGAGAAAAAAACTCCTCCCCTAGCACCTGGTGGGCTGGGGAGAGGTCACAAACTCACAATTAATCCTGCAAAAGTTGTGTTGGAAACAGTACAGATTGCCCGTCCAAGGGTTAATAAAGATATAAAATCGAGCAAATTAAGTAACGCTGTCTTATGCTTTCGCAAATTGTGCGCCCAATGGTTCGCACTCAAATTCGGTCACTGGCTAACTCTTTGGCAACACGTTCCACACTGATTTCGACGATAGCCCAATGGCTGGGATTTCTTGGTGTACAGGCACAGGTGACTCACCTGGAGGCGGACTCTGACCAAAAAATTTCTATTTGTTTGACAGTAGGGAAACCCGAAGGGTGCGACTCTCACGACTGGCAGCAAATTGTCCACAATCTCAACCAAGGAGCAAATGATGTCCCAGTCGAGTATTTACAGCCTCAGTTGACACCTCAGCAACAAAGTAAGCTACAGCGGTTGTTTGCTTATTTAATTCAAGTTGCCGAACCGGAGGTGAGAGTTGGTTGGGAAATCCGATCTCATCAGCTGCAAGCACTGGGTTTAGATGAGCAAATGCTACTAGGCATCAGGTCGGCCCTGAAAGTTCCCCAGTCGCTTGACCGCCTGATGGCAGGAATTGATCCAGACTTAGCAGCGATCGCACTTCCCAAAGCTGTCAGCATTGCTTGGCTTGATGGACAAGTTAATTCCTCGGAAGACGACGCTTTAACTGCACTTTTGGAGGTGATGAAGCAACCTGCAAAAGTGTAGTCCATAGTCGAATTATTGCTAATCAATTACTAAGGCAATTTTCCCTGTAACTGACCCAGCTTCTAACATTTTGTGAGCTGCTGCTGCTTCTGCTAAAGGGAAGGTTTTACTAAGGTGAATTTTCAGCGAACCTTCATCAATCCAGGTTGCACATTGTTCTAAAATTTCTCCGTGATGCTGTTGCGCTTCCACAAGTCCCTGCAACATCGGAGTTAGCATCAGTTCAAAGCTGATTCTGAGATTGCGCGATCGCGCTGTCTTCCAATTAATATAAGCTGGGTCAGGCTCCAAAATCGTCACGACATCCCCGTAAACCCGCACCGCCGGAAAAGTTTTATAAAATGTTTCCCCGCCTATCGTATCAAAAGCTAAATCTACGCCCTCTCCTCCAGTCCAATCCAGAGTAGCTTGCACAAAGTCTGTTTCTTTATAAAAAATTACCTGATCCGCACCCAACTCGCGGACAAACTCAGCCTTTTCTTCAGAACTGACAGTAGTACAAACATCCGCACCTTTCAATTTAGCTAGTTGAATTGCTACATGACCAACACCACCAGCACCAGCATGAATTAATGCCTTCTCTCTAGGTTCCAAACGTCCTCGTTCATATAAGGCTTCCCAGGCGGTAATTAAAACTAGAGGTGCAGCAGCAGCTTCAGCAAAGTCCAACGATGCAGGTTTCTTAGCAACAAAATGCTCATCTACCACAGCTTTTTGTGCATAATTCCCCAATTTAGCACCCAGTCCACCACAGCAGAAATACACCTCATCCCCTACTTGAAATCGCTGCACCGCATCACCCACAGCTTCCACCACGCCAGCACCATCACAACCTAAAATAGCTGGCATTTGATCGGGATAAAAAGTGCCGCGTCCCCGCAATTTCGTATCAATTGGGTTAATTCCTGCTGCATGGAGACGCACCAAGATTTCTGTATCTTTTTCTATGGTGGGATCTGGTACTTCTTGAAGTTGTAAAACTTCAGCTTCGCCGGCTTCTGTCATCAAGACTGCTTTCATCTTTAATTCCGATAGCTTTTTGATAATATTTTACGCGATGTGCAAGTTTTATTAATTAAAATTATATTTTATTCTTTTGAATAAATTTTGATGGTTCTATAGTAATCCTAAATGATTCGTGAAACCCTGTAGGGACACGGCACTGCCGTGTCCCTACGCCAAGGCGAATACTCATTCACAACTTAAATAGGATTGCTATATAGTAGAATATTGCTTGTATAGAAGGAAAAAATATTCGATTAACTTCCTCCTCTCAGCTTAAGTTGGTAGCGAGTTTATTAGCGAGTTAATCGCTCTAATTCCTACTAACGCCACCAAACATCCTAAGCTTATAATACTCGCAGGGCGCAAGATGCCCTGTAACTGTTGCAAGCTTCGATCTAACTCGCTTTCGTAATATTCCCCCATTTTTCGCAACGCCTCGTCGAGATTTCCTGTTTCTTCGCCAGTACGAATATACTGAATTGCAACTGGCGGTAATTTGCTTTGTAAACTTTCGCTGAGGGTTCTTCCGGCGCGAATTTGTCGAGAAGCTTTCGCGACATGGGTTGATATTTGAGGATCGGGGATATGCGATCGCAATAATTCTAAGGCGGTGAGGATAGGGATACCGCAACTTAAGGGCAACGCCAACTCGGTAAAATAAAGTAGCGATCGCGTTTGGATTATTTTCCCCAAAACGGGAAGTTTCGCTGCTAACCGCTGTAACCCTCTACCTGGAAAGCGAAAACTCAACAAACTTACACCAACTAAAAGCAATGCTAACCCAATACTGCACAGCCAAAAACCAGGATGGGTGAGATTTTGGGGGTTACGTTTAAAAATTGCAGCTGCGAGTACCAACAGACTCCAAATCAGCGCGATCGCGCTTTGCAGTACCGAACGATACAGGCGTTCTCGTTTGGCTTTGGTAAAGTGTGCGATCGCTAGTTTTTTAAAAGCTTCTGTTAGCGATCCACTATATTCTGAATAGCCTATCAAGCTTATCGTCCAACTGTCAAAATATCGAGAATCAAGAGCAAGCGCCCCCGCCAAACTTTGACCTGCTCCCACAGCTACTGCTACTTTCTGTAAATAGCTTCCAAAAGCAGAATTTTGACCTTTTCCCGCCAAGTTTAAGCTTTGCTGTATCGACATGGCATTCAGCAAACTTGCGAATTGTTGAAAAAATAGAGCCTTTTGTTTGGTTGTTAATTTTGCTGGTAGAGGCACTGTTAAATTTATTATTGCTGTTTACAATAATTCTAGTAGGTTGAGGGGCGCGGTGTTTCAAGTAACAAAACCCCCCAAATCCTACTTTAAGCTTTTTTAGGCATTACTAGATCGGCAATTACGGGCAGATGATCTGACCCCACATCCCTACCTCTGCGAAAATTTTTAACCTGAATTTCTGGACTGACTAAACAATGATCTAAGGGAATATAAACCCACGGAATAGGAGTTTTCCATGTTGGTAGGATGCCAAATCCCTGCCGAGTGTTAATAAGTCCGGCATTATCTACCATTCTTTGGTAGAACGGCGACCACATAGTTGTATTCAAATCTCCAATTAACACAACTAGATTTTTAATTCTAGGAACATAATCTCCTATCGCTTTAAACTGCTGATTACGCTGTTTAAAAGAAGAGTTTGTAGTGGGGATATTAGGATGAGTGGCGATAATTGACACCACTTTTCCTTGAATAGTTACATCTGCCAGTAAAGCAGGTCTACCTTCTCCCAAAGATTTTATTTGGGTGTTTTCCAGAGGCACTTTACTATAGATTTGTAGATTTAGGCTTTTTTCGGGCATTTTTGATGTAAAAGTGTATGGAAGAATATCTTGTAATTTTTCTAACTCTTTTGACCAAAGATTGTTGACTTCTAAAAAAACAGCAACATCTGGTTTTTCTTCTCTGACTAGCGAAATGACTCTAGAATGACTTTCATTTTTATAATATACATTCGATAGTAGAAATCTAGAACTTTTTTGTAATTGTTCAGATGCTATTGCTGGCTGAGGAATATACCAAGGCAGAACCTCAAGCAAGTTTAAAATTATACAAAGTATCGTAATAATAAATAAAAGTTTTTTCCTGCGTTGTCTGAGTAAAAATAAAATAAAAGGACAAAAGCTAAGAATTAAATATTGAAGCTTGAAATGGGAAGTAAGTTCTAATAATTTGTGGAATCTTCCAAAATAACCAGCCAGAGAGAAAAGGGCTAGGACAACAGTTAAGAAGGTAAATTCTTTTTTGAGGAGGCGTTTTCCTTGAGGAAAAGGGCGGATAGGGTTTTTAGTGACAGCCCATTTGAGCTTAATTTTTAAGTCAGTAGAAAGTGGGAAATTGTCAATCTCTTTAAGGAGGGTTTCTTCGGGTTCAGAGTTGCAGCGCTTTTGATAAAACCAGATTAGCAAACCATCAACAACAATTTTACTCAAAGCGTTGGCAATTAATCCGGCAATTACTAAAATTATCAAACCAGCCCCTGCACCCAAGGGAGAACCGAGCTTTCCCAGCGCTGTGCTAATAGTTGCGTCACCGACTGAACCAGGCAATTTCGTCAGGAGTATGAAACCTGGCAATGATAGAGTGATTAGGATTCTGGCGATCACATCCATCGATTATCTTGGTGTATAGTGCGTCCGGTAGTATAGCTATTCCCCAAAGAGTGCTGGATACGTTCTTTCAGGGGAGCAAAAAGCGATCGCGCTGGTGACAATCGCCAATAACATTTAAAAATTCGCAGTTTTTGGGCTAAGGAACCAGTAAAATTGCCTTAAGCTAGCTGAGACTTATCCCCCGTGATTGCAATTTATCCAGGCAGCTTCGATCCGATTACCCTCGGTCACTTGGACATCATTAAGCGCGGCTGTCGCCTTTTTGAGCAGGTGATCGTCGCCGTGCTGCGTAATCCTAACAAAACGCCACTGTTTACAGTGGAGGAGCGGATAGAGCAGATACGCATATCTACCCAAGGCTTGCAAAATCTAGAAGTAGACAGCTTTGATGGTTTGACGGTTAATTATGCCAGAATACGGGGGGCAGGTGTGCTGCTGCGCGGTTTGCGGGTGCTTTCTGACTTTGAACATGAGCTACAGATGGCTCACACTAATAAAACGCTTTTCGAGCAGATTGAGACGGTTTTTCTGGCTACTTCTAACGAGTACAGTTTCTTAAGTAGTAGCGTAGTGAAAGAGATTGCCAGATTTGGCGGCTCTGTTGATCATCTTGTTCCCCAGCACGTCGCCTTAGATATCTACCGATGTTACGCCAAGACTCTTCCCGACTCGACCCCGACAGTAGTGGACGCTTCCCGGAAAATGAATTACCCGATAGTGGATCATCCGGTGTAGATATTCAGGGGGAACTCGACCGAATTGAGGAAATGATTCTCGATAGTAGGCGCATCCCTTTAACTGGTATCCGCTTGATTGATGAGGAACCGTTGCTGGATCAGTTGGATCTGGTGCGGATTAATTTGCCATCGGCTTTTCAGGAAGCGGAAGAAATTGTCCGCCAGAAAGAAGAAATTCTCCTGCAAGCTGAGGAGTATGCACAGCAGATCATTGAGGCGGCTGAACGACGCGCCGATCAGATTTTGGATGAAATGGGCATTATCCGACAAGCCGAACGGGAAGCTCAACAAATCCGGCAAGCTGTGCAGCAGGAGTGCGAAGCGATGAGCGAGCAAACAATCTCTGAGATTGAGCGAATGCGCCTACAAGCACAACAGGAACTACAAGAGATGCGATCGCTTGCTATGCAAGAAGCTGAAGACATTCAAAACGGAGCTGACGATTACGCCGATCGAGTTCTGGTAAATATCGAGCAGCAGCTTAACGATATGTTAAAGGTAATCCGCAACGGTCGGCAACAGTTGCAAAGTGATGTTCCGACTCCACGTAACTCCCATACTGATGCTGGTGGTTCCTCAACCCGCACTTCCCCAAATTCACCTAAAAAATAAGCAACGTTAGTTTCTTTCGAGCCTCTGCCTCCCCCAAAGGCGAGAAAAGCTCTAGTAGTAAGGCAGTCGCTTCACTACTAGAGCTTTCTTCGGCAAAGTTGTTTCAAAAGACCCGACTTCTTAGAGAAGTCGGGTCTTTTGCCTTCACGAATTATTTAGGACTGCTGTAGCATTCCCAGTCGGAGACTCTTAACGAGACTAGATTACATAACTATTTGCTACTAATTTGCCATTGTTGCTAAAAATGCCTAATGGTTTAACATAGCCCATTTCTTCTAGCTTCAATATCACTTTTTCCATGCTTTGAGCTATGCTTTCGGCGTTTGTACAACATTCTACTTCCGGGTTGAGAGGCGGCTCATAAGGGTCATCAATACCAGTGAACTGTTTAATCTCTCCAGCCCTAGCTTTCTTATACAAGCCTTTAACATCGCGCTGTTCGCAAGTTTCTAGCGGTGCATTGACATAGACTTCAACAAAATCCCCGATACGCGATCGCACTTCTTCTCTAATTTCCCGATACGGTGAAATTGCTGAAGTAATTACTATTACCCCATTCCGCGTCAGCAGTTGAGACACAAAACCAATGCGGCGGATGTTCTCGTCCCGATCCTGTTTACTAAATCCCAAATCCTTAGTTAGGTTTTCGCGCACAATGTCACCGTCGAGAATCTCAACCTTGTATCCCCGTGCCTGTAAAGCTTGGGCTACTGCCTTGCTAATGGTGGTTTTACCTGCACCGCTTAAACCCGTAAACCAAACGGTTACACCACGCTGTTGTCTTTCCATTTTGCCTCACTGAATTTTTAAGTGTGCTTCCCTGTGAATACAGGCGATTCCAGAAAATTTAGCTTAAGAGCATCGGTAGATCAAATAAGCTTTCTGTACGCCTCAATTTAGTATTCCCCGCCATAAAGACGAAATTTGCACCCTAAAAGTTTTCAAGTAACAAGTATAAGCTAAGACTTTCATTTGCTTTGGCTACGGGGAAACTGGACAGAAGGGGACAAGAGACTACAAGCGCTACAGAGGAAATTCCCAATCCCCACTTCCTTTTTGCTCAAGATAAACACCCTCAAAGCCTGTGTCTTTTACACTGGTTAAGAAAAGAGAGTATTTGCCATCATGACATTTGATTACGATTTATTTGTGATTGGGGCGGGTTCTGGCGGTCTAGCGGCATCAAAACGGGCGGCTAGCTATGGGGCAAAGGTAGCGATCGCAGAAGGAGATTTAGTCGGCGGTACCTGCGTCATCCGTGGCTGTATTCCCAAAAAGCTCATGGTCTACGCCTCTAAATTTTCCCACCTGTTTGAGGATGCCGCAGGCTATGGCTGGACTGTGGGAGAGAGAAGCTTAAACTGGGAGCATCTGATGACGACTATCGACAAGGAAGTCCACCGTCTGAGTCAGTTGCATATTGGATTTTTGGGAAAAGCTGGGGTGGAGTTAATTAAGAGTCGTGCCACTTTGGTAGATCCTCATACCGTAGAAGTTGATGGAAAAAGGTACAGCGCTGACAAGATTTTGATTGCAGTGGGTGGGGAAGCCATCAAGCCGAATTTACCAGGGATGGAACACGCCATCACGTCCCGCGAGATATTTCTCCTCAAGGAACAGCCGAAGCACATCGTCATTATTGGCGCTGGCTATATTGCTGTAGAATTCGCTTGTATTATGCACGGACTGGGATCGAAAGTCAGTTTGTTGCTTCGAGGCGATCGCATTCTCAAAGGTTTTGATGACGATATTCGCGCTAGCATTCAGGATGCCATGAGCCATCACGGCATCAACATTATCACGAATGTTACCGGGAAAGGCATTGAAAAAACCCCAGAAGGTCTGAAGGTTGCCTTTACCGAAAAAGGCAAAGACGTGGATACAACCCTGACCGCAGACCAAGTTCTAGCCGCCATTGGTCGCGCACCTTTGTTGGGAAAACTTGGTTTGGAGAATGCGGGGGTTAAGGTTGTTAATTGTGAGGACGAAGATTTACCCAGGTTGCACGGCTACAGCGTCAACTGTGCCATTGAAGTCGATGAGTACAGCCGCACCAACCAGCCGAATATTTTCGCTGTAGGCGATTGCACGAACCGGATCAATTTAACGCCCGTCGCCATTGGCGAAGGTCGCGCTTTTGCCGATACTGAATTTGGCAACAATCGCCGGGTATTCAATCACGAAAATGTTGCCTCCGCCGTATTTACCCAGCCAGAAGCCGCTACGGTGGGAATCAGCGAAGCCGATGCGCGGAAAAAGTTGGGCGATGACAACGTACAAATTTATCGCGCCCGATTCCGTCCTCTGTTCCACAGTTTGACGGGCGCGGATGAGAAAGTCACGGTCAAGTTAGTAATTGACAAAAATACCGACCGCGTGCTAGGTGCTCACATGGTGGGCGACTATTCAGCGGAGGTGATTCAAGGAATCGCGATCGCAGTCAACATGGGAGCCACCAAAAAAGACTTCGATGCTACCGTTGGCATTCATCCTTCGACAGCAGAAGAGTTCGTCACTCTGCGATAAATTCCCCCTACTGTGTTATTATCCCCCCGCTCCTGAAACTTTCTAGGGGCGGGTGTTGCTATTTAAGTTATCTGTTGGACTTAGAGAATCTCAATCGCTATTAAATTATGTTATGTAGCAATCCTATTTGAGGTGTGAGCCAGCCCTTCAGTTCCCCGACTCTAAGAAGTCGGGGATCTAGCCTTGAGGAATCATTTAGGAGTGCTATATCTATGGCTGCTAATGAGTGCCTCGGCTGCTCATGAATAATTACTAACTATTAATCGACCATCAACGAAGCAATTATCGAGACATAGTATTATATTTAATCTATTATTCCTCGTTCTCACCAAAGTTAAGTGTTTCTTCGGATGCTCTTTCTGCACTTCTTTGTATATCGATAGGTCTATTTAACACGCATCCGGCATTATCCGGACTAAGATTACAACCATTTATATCTGGAGTTAAACTAGATAAAAAACCTGCGCCCATTCCCAGCATTAAAGCAGTTCCAGCAGTAGCTATAGATAAATTTTGGTAAGTCTTAATCATATTTACTGAGATTGGCTAAACACGTAAATCAATATACTTATAATTACGAAATTTTCAGGTAAAGTTTTAGCAAATAGAATCAAAAATCAGTAAATTTTCGATAAAGGCTTTAAGGACTTGGGCAAATTTTAAGTAGATATTTTTGACAGGTTGCCATAAATAATTAGAGATAACAAATAAAAGCCGTATTTATACTTAAGTGTTTACCACATTCTTCCGCCTTCAGTTTTGAGTGCTTACGTAGTTATACGGATAAAGTTAAGAATAAGCATAGCTACTTAAAATTCTCTGAGTGAATTTGAAAGCGGCGGTATGGTGTATTAGTCATAAAAGAGCGATCGCCTGCACCAGCATCAAAAGAAGTTAGCGATCGCAGAAGGATATCTAGTCTGCGGTACCTGCGTTCATCCGTGGCAGCCTTCTCGAAGAGTAAGCCAACAAATTGCACCAGTGCTGGGTTGAGTTCACGAAACCCAGCCTACACATCCGAGATTTGTCAGTCAATCAGCCCATCTAACCTACCGCCTCAATCACACTGCCAAATCTTGATAGTTTTGTCATTACTACCACTGACAATCGTTTTACCATCAGGACTAAAGGCAACTGACCCAATACTCTCTGAATGTCCCGAAAGAGTATTGATCAATTCTCTTGTCCCCAAATGCCACAATTTAATTGTTTTGTCGTTACCACCACTAGCAATAATTTGCCCATCAGGACTGAAAGCAACACTGCGAACACCGCTTGTATGCTCAGAGAATGTGTGGAGTAGGCTGCCAGTGTGAAAACTCCAAATTTTGATGGTGTTGTCCGCACTGCCACTAGCCAAAGTCTTTCCATCAGGACTAATGGCGACTGACCAAACATAATTTAAATGTTCAGTGAGGGTTCGGATTGCTTTTCCAGTGCTTAAATCCCATATTTTGATAGTTTTGTCGCTACTCCCACTAATTAAGTTCTGTCCATCGGAACTAAAAATAATAGGACAAACAGCCTCTTTATGACCCGTAAGAGTACAAATTACCTCGCCAGTGTTAAAGTCCCATATTTTGATAGTTTTGTCCTTACTGCCACTAGCGACAGTTTTACCATTGGGGCTAAAAGCAACACAATGAAGCTCGTCTGAATGTTCAGTAAATGTTACCCCTGTACGTGAATACCACAGTTTAATAGTATTATCGGCACTGCCACTAGCGAGAGTTTGCCCATCAGGGCTAAAAGCAAGTGAAGAAACACTACCTGAATGTCCGGTGAAGGTGCAAATAGAATCTCCAGTGGTCAAATCCCAAATTTTGATGGTGTTGTCTGCACTGCCACTAGCAATTTGACCATCAGCGCTAATAGCGACAGAATAAACATGATTTGAATGCCCAGAGAGAGTATTTGCACATCTCCAGGGCTGAGTTTTACTAGTTTCCCAATCTGCCAGCAATTTTAAGTCAGTATTATAGGCTTTTTGATACTGTTGCTGAGTCAGCTTAAGCTTATCAGTAATTGTTTTTGACCAGGCGTTCGGAATCTCTGAGTCTAAATTAAATAGCTGAGGTTCATAATTTGGGTCGATGTTGAGGTAGTACCAATCTGCTAAAAAAGCTGCTAACAGCTTGTGAAGGGTGACAATTGTCTGCCGAATGATGCGAAGACTTTGAATTTCATCATTTCCGGCTTCCTGTAGTTGCTTTTTTGCCTCTTCCCAGTTCCAAGGCTCAAACGACAAGGAAACTGTATCTTGCAGTCCCCAGAACCGAACATTAAAGTAAACTTCATGATCGGTAATGTCGCTGTAAATAATTGCCGTAGGGACAGCAGCCAAAATAGTCTCCAACTGTTTGACTTCTGCATCAAAAATCGAACGCTCAAAATACTTCCCGTAAAACTCAACAGGGCAGATTTCGCCGTCTAGGGAATAATGTCGTTCCAGAAATCCTTTTAATTGATTGCGAACCTCTTTTTTTAGGCTGTCACGGAATGATAGTGGAAAATCATCGCTGATATCTGGTGGTGGAACCAACATCAGTAATCGAGGTTTTTTTTGCTCATCACCAAAAATCCGTTCAACTTCATCACGACTCAAAACACCAGGCCATTTTTGCTGATCGAAAATAGCCTGAATTTCTTTTTGCTTGAGTTCAATTTCTTTTGCAGTCTTCTCCCGCATCAGTTCTAGATACAAGGAACTCATCTGACGCTTGTCTGCCAATTCCTCTGCTTTTAGTTGCAGTTCTCGTTCTGTGAGCTTAAGGGAGCGTTCTTCGCGTTCAGCACTTGCCGATTCAATCTGGAGGTCTGCTTTCAAGCGGAGGTCTTGAAGTTCTAGTAAATTCTGCTCTCTTGCCTCTCTGCGCCGATAGTAGTCAATTTCTGCCTGACGCGCTCGCTGATCTAATCTAACTTCCTGAACTTTAGTAGGAAGATTAGATGTCTCATCGACAACATTTTTAAAAAATGTTGAAGCAATTCTACCAGCAGCACTAGCAACAAATCCGACGACAGCACCAATAATATTAAATGGCATAAAATTTAAATTTGAGAAAATTTCTAGTTATCGCTAAATCTGGGTCATTAGCTTGATATGTTCAAGTGTAGCCCAGCCCTAAGTGGGAGTCACTGGTTGAGAAGAGCGTGGGATGGAGTTGTGCGATCGCATCTTTGAACCTTTTGGCCAGCAGCCCAGTCTAAAGTCTCGTCCATCAAACAGCGGTGAGTGGAGATGCAATCGGTGTCATCTGTACCAATCGATGCGCTAACCAACGATCAACCCAACGACAAGCGCGACACCGACGCCAACCTCATCAAGCGTTGCAAGGAAGGCGACACACAGAGCTTTCGACAGCTTTATCTGCGTCATCAGCAGCGAGTCAGGTCAACTATTTATCAACTTTGTGGCACCTCATCCCTGGATGATTTAGTGCAAGAGGTCTTCCTTCGCGTCTGGAAAGGATTACCAAAGTTGAGGGAAACATCTCAATTTTCCACCTGGCTTTATCGCATCAGCTGGAATGTCGCGTCCGACCAGCGGCGACAGTTTGCACAAGCGTATTCCCAGAGGCAAACCCTGACAAATTCTCTGCCAGTCGAGCAGTCAGCTCCCGATTTGATGCACCTGCACTATCAGGATATTGTGCAGCGCGGACTCAATGAACTAAGTTTCGATCATCGCGTTGTACTGGTTTTGCACGACTTGGAAGACGTTCCGCAAAAAGAGGTAGCAACTATCTTGTCGATTCCAGTAGGTACAGTGAAGTCTCGCCTCTTCCATGCTAGAACGTTGATGCGGCAATTTTTCCAGCAACAAGGAGTCCAACTATGACTCAGTTTCCTAATGATGACAAACGTTTGGTAGAGTTTCTACGCCAAAACCAGGGTGATGTTCCAACGGCTGCACCAGGTTTAGAGAGCAAGATTATGCAGGCGGTGGCGTCTTCGCCTAGACAATCGCACAAGCGGCGGCAGATGTGGATTGTACCACCAGCGATCGCTGCTTGTCTGCTAGCGGCTGTAACAGGATATCTGATGCTGGTGCCTACCACAGCATCCGTTAAAACTGCCGAGTTAGAAGCATTTATGGAAAATAACTGGGATAGCGTCGTAGACGAAAGCCCAGAGACATCCAAAAGCCAAGATCCAGAAGCCTCTTGGTGGCTTGCAGACAATAACAATTAATTAGTCAGTAGAAAATAACTGATAACTGACAACTCACAATTAACAACCAACCCTAACAAAGGATTTCATTTCCATGTCACTAAGTCGTGTTTCTCTTGTAGCCGTTCTCATGCTATCTATGGGTAGCAGCGCGGCTTTTGCCACTCCTACGCTGTTACCCCAAACGGTTGCACAAACCCCCGGCGATTCCACCAGTCCTCAACCGCAGCGTCGTAAAAATCGGGATTCGTTCCTTCAGGAACTTAATTTAACCCCGCAGCAAATGCAGCAGATGCAGGCAATGCAGGCTAGATACAAACCCCAAATTTCCCAACGCGCACAAGCCATGCGTCAAGCTAAGCAAGAGCTGGCTTCGCTGATGAGCAGCACTACAGCTTCCACTAGCCAAATTACCGCTAAAAATCAGCAAGTTGAACAGTTGGCGCAGCAGATAAGACAGTTGAAGTTTGAAAGCATGATGGCGATGCGGGAAATTATGACTCCAGAGCAACGCACTAAGTTTGCCCAACTGATGCAACAGCGTCGGCAAAATTACCAAAATCGGGCTGGGAAAAGAAACGCACAATAGGGGCTGGGGGCTGGGGACTAGGGACTAGGTAAGACTTTTCCTAATCCCCAATTCTCAATTCCCAATCCCCTATCCCCAATGACCAATTACATTTATCTACACGGATTTGCTTCTAGCCCGAAATCTGCAAAAGCTGAATATTTCTTACGTCGCTTCCAATCTCTAAATATTTCCCTAAAACTCCTCGACCTCAATCAAGGCGACTTTTCTCACTTGACAATAACACGACAAATAGAACAAGTTGCCGCCGAATTTCCTACAGATGAAACACCAGTAACTTTAGTTGGTTCCAGTTTAGGCGGTTTAACTGCTGCACATACCTCACAAAAATATTCAAAAGTCAAACAATTAGTTTTATTAGCTCCAGCCTTTGGGTTTCTCTCCCACTGGGTGCCAAGATTAGGGGAAGAACAAGTGCAACGCTGGCAGGAGGAGAAGTATTTGCAGGTGTATCACTATGGAGACAAGCGATCGCTTCCTCTACATTACAAGTTTGTCACCGACGCTTCCCAATATCTGGACGAACACCTACAACGGCCAATTCCCACCCTGATCCTACACGGGCGTTACGATGAAGTCATTCCGATCACAGCCAGCCGTAACTATGCAGCCTCACGCCCTTGGGTGGAATTAATCGAACTAGAAGACGATCACAGCTTGGGCAACGTCCTGTCTGAGATGTGGAAATTGATTCAAGCCTTCTGCCAGTTGTAGTAGGTTGACTCCTTGGAACCTCACCCAACACCGAAACTTTCTTTTTACTGCACCCCGATTTATCGGGAAGTTTAGGCGATCGCATGAGTACCTAAAAAAATTAAACCCGCCACAAGAGAGGCGGGTTTATCAACGAAATGAACGGTCAGAATACTCAAACGAAAGACAAAAAGTTAATGACAATTAGGATTACTTTAACTTACTAGAGTGGGCTGAACTCGCAACGAACCTTTTTCTAACTTTGCCTCTCTTCCACCAATTCAGGCAGTAATTTTAGCTCTACGTCCAACAACTCAATAAAAGAAGCGAATGAGTTTGAACGCCATGCTAATTTGTATTGATAGCAACCAGATTCGGCGTTGCGTGGGATGAGAGCGGGAGGCACAGGCTCAAATCCGAAGTTTGTTATCGAAGTTTCGTACTTCGTTGTGCCTATATTTAAGTTACCACCTAATTTTGACTAAAAGCTCGATATTTAATAAAATTCATACTCCTTTATCTGATGCAACGATTTGAAAATGTTTGTTTATAAACTGAAGAATAAGGGCGGGTTTCAAACCCGCCCTTATTAGAAGAAAGTGGCTTTTAACGCTTACTGACCTGAAGAACTACCGCCTGATGTAGTGCCAGTTGTCCCACCAGTGGTAGAAGTGCCGCTTGGCGTGGTGCCAGTTGTCCCGCCAGTGGTAGAAGTGTCTCCTGGTGTGGTGCCAGTTGTTCCGCCAGTGGTGCTACCCGGTGTCGTAGTAGTGCTGCCGTTGGTGGTGCTGCTACCTGGTGTCGTAGTAGTGGTGCCGGTGGTGCTGCCACCCGGTGTCGTAGTAGTGGTGCCGTTGGTGCTGCCACCCGGTGTCGTAGTAGTGGTGCCGTTGGTGGTGCTACTACCTGGTGTGGCACCATTGGTAGAAGTGCGACCTGGTGTGGTAGTGGTGCTGCGGTTGGTAGAAGTACCAGAAGTACCTGTTCGGTTTTGGCTTTGTGGTTGAGCAGGAGCTTCGTTAATAATTGTCGTGTTGTTTGGTCGAGCTGGCTGTTGGCTAGAAGGCGCAGGAGAAACATTAACGTTAACATCTGGCGCTTTTTGAGCAGGCGGTGCTGCTTGTCGCTGAGGAACCGGAACTGGAACCGCTTTTTCAACAACTCTTTCTCTGATTATGGTGTTAGTTTCGCCTGACTCTTGAGAAGCATCAGATGAACTAGAAGGTGCCGTTGAGTTCGGCGAAACTGAAGGCACAGGTGAAGCTGTAGGTACAGGTACAGGTACAATCTGAGCTGGTGGATTGTATTGTTCTACCTGATTATTTCGCTGGTTGAGGAGGAAGAGACTACCGAGGGTTAGACCCAGCAGAGAGGTAAGACCAATTCCTAGCAATAAGCCACGAGCAGCATTGTTATTATCGCGGACTTCTTGTACTTCATCTTGGCGGTGGTGTTCAGTAACTCGACCATGTACGTAGCCATCCCGGTAAGAGTTCGCCTTGGCAGGATCTACGGTGTTATTTGTATGAACTGTTTTATTGGTGTGAACCTGACTGTTCGGGTTCGGGTTAACTTCAGGCTTGTCGTTATTGCGATTTTGTAGGTTAGACATGGTTACTACTAAAACTCCTGAATGAATAGATTTTTAAAACTTGTGTATTTTCAGTAGATGTGAGCAACATCTGATGTACTCCATCGCCCTTGCTTTATTTGATTTTTGATGCTTGACTCTTTGTTACTGCTTTGAGATGGAGTATCGTTGAGGGCAGGCACTATAAGCAGAGAATCTTCATTTTTGTGAGCTATAAAGAAGAGAGCGGCAACAAGAAAACTTATAATCGACGTGAGGCTAAGATTCATTAGCCCATTAATAACGGCATTGTTATTTTTATCAGCTAAGTAACTCCGTTCCTGAAAACGACGCTCAGAAGCTCGATTTTGAAGGTTGCTATTCCGGGAGGTAAACCGATGAGGATTAGCTTTTCCCTGATTCACCGATTCTGGCGTCTGATTTGTATCGGTTTTAGGGTAGTTGCACATGGGGAAAAGATCGAACTTGTAATTTAGCTGAGGACACAGAGAACACCCTGAAATTCGTAGGCGATCGCATTCGGCTAAGAAGTTATTTCACCTAGCTTTTTGTCCTGTAAGCAATAAGATATCCGCTGGAAACTACCAAATCGCTCTATCTGGAAAGGTATTATGTACTACACCCAAGGATTGACCTTCCTCAGTAGTTCCTTGGCGTTGTCAGGTTCTAACAACCTTTCAATGACTGATCTCTAACGCAATAGAGCGCTCCAGGTGGCGGGGCCAACAACACCGTCGGCGGTTAGCTTAAATCTCTGTTGAGCGGCTATGACGGCTGCTTGGGTAGGAGCATCAAAGACACCGTTAACTGCTCTTCTGTAAAGGCCAAGAGTTCGCAATCGCTGTTGCAATGTGGTGACGGCGGGGCCTTGCATTCCCACTCGGAGAATGGGAAAGTCAGTCGCGGATCTGGTAGCCTGGTTTACCCGTGCTTGTGGAGTTGGGCGGGGTGTTGGCTGACGGTTGGGGGTTCTGGGGGTTCTGGGGGTTCTGGTAGGTGTTGTCTGACGCTGGGGGACTCTAACTGCGGGACGGGGAGTTGCTGCTGGAGTAGGAGTGGCGGCGGCTGTTGTTGTGGTTGGGACAGGAAAAGATGCGGCTCCTGTAGTTGATGTGGGTGCTGGTGTTGGGGCGGGTGTCGTTGCTGCGACTGTTGCTGACGGTGGGGATGTAGGAAATAAGCGTCTCCAGGTTTCTGCACCAACGACTCCATCAGGCTTTAATCCAGCTGCTTGCTGAAACCGGGAGACTGCGATCGCTGTACTATCTCCATACACGCCATTCACTTCGCCAGTATAGTAACCCAAGAGTTTGAGAACTGCCTGGAGTTCACTCACTGCACCACCTTGGCTTCCAGTTTTTAAGTTTGGGCGGTTGATTGCTGTCGGAGTTGTCTGGGCAAAAGAAGGCAAATTGTTAAAGGCAAAAGGCAAAAGTAAAAAGGCAAAAGGCAAAAGAAATAATTTTTTCATCGTCACTTTTTCCTCTTTACTTTTTCCTTTTTAAGCTTGAATTTCTATCTTTTCAGATGGGCCAACTAGCGATACGTAAGGCTCTATGAAGTATTGGGAAGCCGCTGTTTGTGCCATTTCTGGGGTGACACTGGTGATTTTTTCCTGAAACTGGGTGTCAAACTCTATTCCCAATCCTAAAGTTTCGTACCAGCCGAAAACCTGGGCAATTTGGGAATTTGTTTGTTTGCCTAGAGCGTACTGACCGAGCAGTTTGTTCTTGGCAGATTGCAGTTCCGTGTCGCTCAGTTGAGTGGTGCAAAGTCGTTCCACTTCGGTTCGCAAGCCTTCATAAGCGATCGCAGTGTTTTCCGGTGCCGTACCCATATATACTACAAACTGCGACGTTTCTAACCGTGTGGGAAAAAAAGCTGACACATCGTAAGCCAATCCTCGCTTTTCCCGCAGTTCTACAAACAATCGGCTGGAAAGACCGTTACCCAGGTAAGTATTCAGCAATTTCAGGGCTGAATAGTCGGTTTCTTTCACTGATGGGGCTATGTGTCCCAACATTACAATTGATTGCTGCGTCTCTTGCGGAGTTTTTGCCCAGTGGGGTTGGGGGGTAATTTTGGGTAGAGTTAGGGTAGGCAAGGGTGTTGGGGGAGCTTGCCAATCTCCAAACACTTGATTAACCAAATCTACCGCATCTTCTGGGGTTAAGCGGCCGACTAAACTAATTACGACGTTATCGGGGCGGAAATAAGTTTGATGGTAGCGCTGGAGGTGGGCGCGATTTAGCCCAGACATAGTGGCTTCTGTTCCCAGGCTGGATAAGGCGTAGGGATGATCTTGATACATCGCCTGTCGCAACTGGTCAAAAGCAATTGTAAACGGCTGCTCCTGCTGGGAACGAATATCTTGCAAGGCGAGACGGCGTTCCAGTTCCACTTCCGCTTCAGGGAAAGTAGGCGATCGCATAATTTGCCCCGCCAGACTTAACATATCGGGAAAGTCTGCGGAAACTGTCTTGAGACTGAGTAAAAAATAATCCGCAGCCGCATCAGTACCTAAACTGGCTCCGACTGACTCCACTCGCTCAGCAATTTCCAGGGAAGAAAGTTTTTCAGTCCCTTTGGTGATTACTGCTGCTAAGAGGTGAGATACTCCAGCCTCTTCTCGTGCTTCCCAAGCCCCTCCAGCCCGCACAAAAATGCGTCCGGCAATGATATCAGCCGCTGGATTCTCTACTGTAATTAATACGATGCCATTATCTAAAACGGTGCGATGAATATTTGGATGAACAAGCGATCGCGTCACACTTTGAGCCATTGGTAATTGAAGGATTGCTAATTAAAGTATGGCTAATTGCTAGTTGCCAATTGCCACCTCTATTCACGCTAACAGGCTTTGAGGCTTGTGACTGCATATCGATAGGGTGAGAGATACTGCTGCGCTAGTTGCTGGAGTTGGCAACTCTCAAAAGACTCAATTTTCTCTGGATAGGTGACTGCTAGTTCAGCAGTGGCGATGGTGTTGTAGTAACCATACAAGCCTGCTAGTTGGCTGGGTGTCTCTGTAGAAAAAGCATAGTCATTACACAGCAGGCGCTTACACCGAGCAACTTCTGCCTCCGAAACAGGTCTATTCTGCAACTCGGAGATCGCATCGCCGATGAGTGCTTCGACTCGATCTAAATTCTCTGGCTCTAAGTAGGCACTAATTGTAAACAAACTTGAGTCTTGCTGAAGCGAGAAACTACTACTAATGTGCTGCACTAATTGTTGTTCTTCGCGCAAGTTTCTTACTAAGCGGGAAGTTCGCCCTTCTGACAACAGTACGGCTAGCAAATCTAAACCACAAGCGCTTTGCAGCTGATCTACCCCTGGCCCCGTCCATGCCATCATTAGACGTGCCTGCTCTAGCCTGGGTAAGTAGAATTCCTGGCGGCGAATGTCGATTATCGGAGGTTCGGCTTCGGCTAGGTTTAGGGGACAAGCAAGCGGGGAACAGAAGTGTTGGAATGACCGATTTATCAGTTCTAGTGCTGGTTCTTTAGCAACTCCGCCGATAATTACCACGGTCATGTTTTCGGGTTGGTAATGGGAACGGTGGAAGCAGCGCATCTCGTCAGGCGATCGCTCCATCAGTATTTCTTCCGTTCCCAAAACCGGGCGTCCGTAAGGGTGACGCTGGTAAATGCTTTCTGTTAGTGCTTGGAATCCTAGAAAATCGGGATTGTCGTATGTCTGGCGGATTTCCTCTAAAACTACATCCCGTTCCCGCTCAAATTCTAAATCGGGGATGGCGGCGTTTAAGAGAATTTCTGCTAGTGCAGGCAGAGTGTCTTCTAAATACTGCGCTGCTGTGGTAATGAAAAAATGTGCATAATCGTGGCTTGTCGCAGCGTTTGTCATCCCGCCGCGACTTTCTATTACATGGTCAAATACACCAGGCGGTAGCCTTTCGGTGCCTTTGAAAATCATGTGTTCCAGAAAGTGCGCCATTCCCAACCACTCTTGGGGTTCTCGCGTCGCACCTGCTTTAACCCAAACATCTACCACCACTACCGGGGTGGCTGGTAGATGTTGATGAATCACGGTTAAACCGTTGTCCAGCGTTACTACATCAGCTGGGAATTGTGAAGTCTTTAATAGTTGTAACAAACTCTTTTATCTCTAACCCAAGTTAGATGCGCTTTAAATTACCTTATCTTTATCCCAACACAAATATTAAACTGTGTTGATCCAGAGGTTAAATCTCTGTAGTTATGTATTAACAATTATGAGGAATCCCTCACAATTTCTGTAGCTAGTTATACAAAAATCCCCTTATCGTGAAGACAAGGGGATTTAATTTTTTAAGTTCACCGCAACGCCGTCTTACCTCAGTTTATGACCTGGTGAAAACCAGGTGGGTACCGTGGCTCTGGCTTAAAGTTTCCGGGTACTTGCCCGGTTTACTGCTGCCAGAACACTTTGGTTCCCTTAAGAACAAAGCATAGTCAAAAAACGTTATTGGCAGTCACCAACGCCGCAGTAGAACTTTTTTTATTGTAGCAGGGGAAAGGGTAAATAAGAGAAGGCAGGCAGAGCCTCGCTTACATGGTTCTCAGGGACAGACTGGGATCGAGTAGGGCTGGGGGTTCCCGGCTTTAGATCAGCGCTGTTGGGGGTACCAGATGGACTCGATGGTTTGCGCGATCGCTTCTGCTTCTGCTCTATTGGCTATATCTAGCAAAACTGTAACATGACCCAACTTGCGACCGGGGCGGGATTCGGTTTTGCCGTACCAGTGGACGTAAGAAGCGGGTAACTCGGCTAGTTGTTGCCGTTTGGCAAAATAGTCATTCTGGGAATGCTCGTAACCGAGTAAGTTTACCATGACGGCACCAGCGCTCTTGAGGGCGGGATTGCCCAATGGTAAACCGCAAACGGCTCTTAGATGCTGCTCAAACTGGGATGTAACAGAAGCATCCAGGGTGAAGTGTCCGGAATTATGAGTGCGGGGGGCAATTTCATTTACCAACACTTTCCCGTCATTGGTCAAGAATAGCTCAATGCCGAAGATGCCAACGGCTTGTAGACTGTTTAGCAAAGAGTGCGCGATCGCATTTACCTCTTCCTCCACTGCTAGACTAATCTCAGCTGGCACCAAAACACGACGACAAACTTGGTCTTCCTGCTGGGTTTCCACAACTGGATAAACAACAATTTCCCCATCCACAGAACGCGCCGCCATCACAGCCAATTCTCGCTCAAAAGGGACAAATTCTTCTAACAAAACTGGCGCATATTTGAGCTTTTGCAAAGTTGACTGCAAAGCTTCACTATCTTTAATAATGAAAGTTCCTTGACCGTCGTAACCGTGACGGCGGGTTTTCAGAACCAGGGGGAAATCCAACTGCGGAAGATTCAGTGGTTGAGGGAATGATTTGGTCAGATTTAATTCATCATTCCCAACTTCTCCCTCAAGCGTCATAAAACTGGGAGTTGGTAAGCCGATATCCTCTAAATAACAACGCTGATCGTATTTATCTAACAGGGGAGCTAATACTTCCAACCCAGGACGAAAAGAGATACCTTGTTGTGCCAATTCCCTCAAGGCTGGCAGATTAATAAACTCATTTTCAAAGGTAATTACATCGCAGCGATTCGCCAACTCAAGTGTAGCGGCGGCATCATCAATTGCAGCAAAAATCGTAGAATCAGCAATTTCCACAGCCGGATCTGTCGAATGGGGAGTTTGCACTATTAATTTCACCCCCAAAGACTCAGATGCACCAGCCATCATCCAAGCTAATTGTCCGCCGCCAATTACACCTACACGTTTCATCGACACCCCAAAGAATCGCGAGTTGCAACGCCTGTTTTAGAATTTACACCAGATGCTTTGGCACAGAGTTCTTTTATTTGCGCTCTATTCAAAATCGCATCAGAAAAGTCTGCGCCAGTGATATTTACATCATCAAAAATCGTCCGTAATAGAATACTTTCCACTAAAACGGCATCGCTTAAATCAGAGCCGATTAATTTTACCTGATCTACCATCGCATGAGTTAAATTTGCCCCGTGTAAATTAACATTTGTCATCACAGAGGCACTAAAAATTGCGCCCCGCAAGTCAGCACCCTCCAAGTTAGCTAGTTCCATATTAGCGTTGGAAAATTCAGCTACTTCTAGGGTTTGACCGGAAAAATCCCTTCCTTTGAGTTCCGCGTTGCTAAACGACAGGGGAGGAGGATAATCTGATGCTTGTGCTGGTAATGCCCAGATTAAGAGAATTATTGCCAGTAAGAATGCTGCTAGTTGGCGAAGGTTCATAAAAAAGTGCTGAGTGTTAACAATAATTGTAGGGTAGGGCGATCGCTATATTTGCCGCCTATAGCAGTCGTATTTCATTTGTATGTCGCGAAACCCATCAAATCCCTTCCCTTGTTGGGTTTCGTTCCTATTTGAAATGTAGAGACGCGAAATGCAAGTGTCTCGACTTGAAACGAAGCGCCCAGACGTGGAGGAAGAGGAAAGAAGGAATTTCATAAATAAATTAGGATTGCTACATCAGTTTCCAGATTGGGGGGAAAGGGTTAAAATTTTGAGAGTTAGTTTCAACTAAAGCTTATGCCATATTTTTTGGTAACTTGGCTGATTACAGCGATCGCGCTGGTGATTACAACTTATATTGTCCCTGGTTTTGCGGTCAAAACTTTTGTTGATGCCCTTATTGCTGCGATTGTTTTGGGATTAGCGAATGCAATTGTCAAACCTCTATTGGTACTTTTGACATTGCCCCTGACGCTGGTGACTCTGGGGCTATTTCTATTTGTTGTGAACGCACTTACTCTTTGGCTGGTAGCATATCTTACGCCTGGTTTTGTAATTACAAATTTATTGTCTGCTTTGGTGGGTTCAATTGTGTTAACTGTGGTGGCTAGTGGGCTGAACTTTTTGTTCAACAGAGCCGCCCAATGAGTTAACAATTTTCGTTATCAAATCCCAAGTAACCGCGTGGGGTAATCATCCACTCGGCGTGGGTGCGGGTGCTTTGATTACCAATTAACACGGTAGTCAACATATCGATTGACATGGTGAGCAATTTGTCAAGTGTCGTCAGAGCAATTTGTTCGTCTTGTCGATAAGCAGATTTGACAATTGCTACAGGTGTTTTGGGGTCGCGGTATTGCAGAAAGATTTCTGTAGCTGTGGCAATTTGTTGGGTGCGAGTTTGCGATCGCGGGTTATACAAAGCTGTGACAAAATCAGCTTGGGCAGCTGCTTTTAATCTCTTCTCAATCACTTCCCACGGTGTCAGCAAGTCGCTTAAACTAATCGCGCAGAAGTCGTGCATCAAGGGCGCACCGACGCGGGAGGCGGCTGCTTGTAGGGCGGTGATCCCCGGAAAAACCTGAACTGCGGGAGTTTTGCCATCCCAACCTTTAACTTGCAATTCTTCCAGCACTAACCCCGCCATACCATAAATACCGCAGTCGCCAGAGGAGACAACCGCTACAGTTAATCCCCAGTTGCCTAATTCAATCGCCCTTTCGGCGCGTTGACGTTCTTGGGTAATCGGTAAAGCTTCTACAATTTGTCCAGGGCGCAAAAGTGGGGTAATTAAGTCGATGTAGAGAGAGTAACCAATGACTGCATCGGCTTGAGAAATGGCTGTTTGGGCGGCTGGAGTCATCTGATCTAATTTTCCTGGCCCAGTACCAATTAGGAATAAACAGCCTGTGCGCCCAGTGTATTCTAAATTGGATTGCGCGATCGCTACCGTTACCGCCCCCGGTTGCCCTTCCAATCTAAAAATTTGTTTGGGAACCAGTAGTTTACTAACTTCAGGAAAACGGGCTTCTCCAGCTGCATATATTGCTGCTGCTTCTGCGACGCTGGGGGTTCCAACTTCTGCTTCTACAACATTTGAAGGGTTGGGAACTGTAACTGAACGTAGTATTTCTGCCCGAAAGGTTCGTAAAGGTAAATTGCGATCGCGACAAAATTCCACTAACCCAACTTCATCGGCTTTGATATCAATTGTACCGATACCTGCGATCGCGGCAATAGCCAAGTGATTCTTCCGAAAAACTTGCTCAATTGCTGTTTCAATTAATTCTCTAGACGTTCCCCGTTCGCAACCAATTCCTACCCATAAAACTCTGGGATGCCATTGTACTTTTGGTAAATCTGATTCTCTGGAAAATTGTCGCTGTGTGGAACTAATCCAAATTCTCGCTTTTGGTGAAACTGATTCTTCTTTATGTGCGGCGGTATATTCCGGAAATCCGAAATAAAACGGATGTTGGGGTAGATGATTTTGCCACAAGGTAGATCCAGCTTCTTGAATGACTTGAACGAGTTCGCCTCTTGCAACAGCTGCACTAACTTCTGTCCAATCTCCCTCGCCACGACTCCAGCCAAAGGGAACTCCGAGTATATCAACACCTGGTAATTTTAATGCAGATGATGCGCCCGTTAAAACTGGAGTTGCGCCAATAGAGTGCGCGATCGCTCTTGCCAATTGATCGGCTTTTCCCTGATGACCACTGCACAAACTAATAACAAATTTACCATTTTCATCCAACACCACCACAGCCGGATCGCGGGATTTATCCTGTAACAAAGGTGCAATCAGTCGCACCACCGCCCCTGCTGCTAAACAGAAAATAAACGCCTGATGTTGATGCCAAATTTCGATTAAATGGTCTTTCAGAGAACCGTGATAAACCTCTAGAGACGTTGAATGCAAAGCCTCTACATTGGTTAAGGAATCCGGTACCCAAAGGGTTGCACCAGCCGCCTGAGTTAGAGGCTGTAATATTTTGGTGGCGCTGGGGGTAGTGGCGATCGCAGCTATCGGCTGAAACTCGCGCCAAACTAATACCATCTATATTTCTTCGTCCTCTTCCTCGTCAAAATCTTCGTCGTCTTCGTCTAAATATTCTTCGTCTTCGTCGAAATCTTCATCGTCTTCGTCGAAATCTTCGTCCAAATCTTCATCATCCTCTTCGGCTGCCGAAATGTTTTCTATTCTCAGAACATCAGCCTTTATCGGGATGCCTTCCTTGAAAAAGTAAGGTTTCTTACCCAACATCTCTTTGGTTGCGTCGAGTTCGGTGACACTTCCGATTGTCTCCCAGTCGGAATAAACAAGATTGGTCATATAATAGCCGTCGGTAATATAAGAGCAATTTACATTAGTCAAAAGTGAATCGGGCAACAAAGCGATCGCGTGAGACTGTTGACCAGTTGAATGCTGGATAAATGAGGCTTTACGAGCATTGTCGCAAATCGACATAAAACCCCCCACAAAACCTGAAATTCGTAGCTTAGGCAACTATCAAGACACTATTAAACCTTAAAAGCTGAAAATTCGCTTATTTTTAGGATTTTTTTATTTTTGCCATCAATATCGCCTATTTTACGGTTAAGTACCAAGGGTTACAATTAGCCTTAATGTCTGCCCTAAAGTTCTGGCTAAGAGGATGTTTGAAAAGTGCTTTTTCAAACGCTATGGGTTAGAGATCCCCCTTGCATCCCCCTTAAAAAGGGGGACTTTGAAGATTTCCCCCCCTTAAAAAGGGGGGCTAGGGGGGATCTCCAAGATTTCAGCGTCACATAGATAACTTTTCAAACATCCTTTAATAGTTAAAGTCAGTTTTAACTGACTAAAATATAGAACTTATCAAAGTTTCAACTTCTTTTAACGGGTGTAGAGACGCTTTTATTCTACCAAGACTTACGCAGTTAATTAGTGAATGCCTGATTCTGTCGTAGGGGCATGGCATTGCCATGCCCCTACAGCGTGTTGACGTGCGTAAGCCCTATTCACGTCTCTACAATCTTGTGCTATTCCCTAACCACCAACCTGAATATTAACGGTTGAAGGCTGATGACTAATCGCTGGTGTCTGAGTGCTAACCACAGGCACTCCATGCAACATCGTTGTGCGGGTGACGGAACTGTTAGCTAAACTAAACAGCGGGTTAGAAAGAATTCCCGCTACAGATGTCGCTATTAACGACAGTACCAAAGTCACTTGTAAAGGACGCATTCCTGGTAAATTCCAGCGAATTTCTGGATAGTTCTTCACAGCTTCAGACATTTCTTGTGGTTCCTTGACTACCATCATCCTCACAACGCGGATGTAGTAGTAAATGGAGACGACGCTAGTAACTAAACCTAGCAATACTAAGCCGTAAGCACCAGCTTTCCAAGCTGCCCAGAACAGGTAAATTTTACCGAAGAAGCCAGCTAGAGGCGGAATTCCTCCCAGAGAAAGTAAGCAAATGCTTAAAACTAGCGTCAAGAGCGGATCTTTTTGATACAGTCCTGAGTATTCGCTAATTTGGTCGGTGCCTGTGCGGAGGCTGAATAGAATCACGCAGGCGAAGCCGCCCAGGTTCATGAACAGGTATACCAACAGGTAAAAAACCATGCTGGAGTAACCTGCTTCGGTTCCGGTAATTAAACCGATCATTACGAAGCCAGCTTGGGCGATGGAAGAGTAGGCGAGTAGCCGCTTCATGCTGGTTTGGGTGAGGGCGACGACGTTACCCAAAACCATGCTCAAAACTGCGAGGGCGGTGAAAACAAAGTGCCATTGTTCGGTGATCAGGGGGAAGGCTGTCACCATTAGGCGAATCGCGAGGGCGAAACCAGCGGCTTTGGAACCGACTGAGAGGAAGGCGACAACAGGCGTTGGCGAACCTTCATAAACGTCTGGTGTCCACTGGTGGAAGGGAACGGCGGAAATTTTGAAGGCGATACCCGCGATCGCAAATACCAAAGCTATGACTAACCCAAAGGATAAATCTGTGCTGGCGTTGGCCATTGCTGTGGCGATCGCGCTTAATTCTGTCTCTCCTCCAGATAATCCGTATAACAGCGACAGACCGTAGAGGAATATCGCGGAACTGGAAGCCCCAATCAGCAGATATTTTAACGCTGCTTCGTTGGAACGGGGATCGCGCTTCATGTATCCCGTCATCAAGTAAGAGGAGATACTGAGGGTTTCCAGGGAGACGAAAATCATCACCAGTTCATTCGCACCTGAGAGGAACATTCCCCCCAGCGTTGCGCTGATCATAATGCCGATAAATTCTGCCAAAGATGTGCCACTCTGCTCAATGTAGCGGATGGACATCAAAATGGTGACGGCACAAGACAGGGCAATGATACCGCGAAATACTACGCTCAGGGCATCTGAGTTGAAGCCGCCGAGGAAGGAGACGGTGTTGGTGTTATCCCATTGATAGTACAGGGCTACGATAGCGGAGAGTAACCCTGCGATCGCTATGTAGGGTGTGACGCGGGAGGATGTCCGCCCTACAATCAAGTCAACCACTAGAACTGCTAACAGGGTGACAATTACAATCCCCTCTGGCAATATTGTCCCAGCATTCAGCTGGGCTGCAAGTTCAGCAAAACTCATGAGTTATATAGGTTTTGGGTATCAGGCTTATTGTCTGGGACTCTTAATTATTATTGCGTCTCTGGCTGAGGTCTGCTCTAGTTTTTTTTGAGTGGACTGCCAAGACGCTCTCGGAGGTATCTTGTAGAGACGCAAGCGATCGCATCTGGAGATGGTGTTTAATTAAACACTAAAATAAGTCAAATAAGCGTTGATAAATCCAGAATATTTATCCCAGGTAAACAGCAATTGTGCAGTCTTGGTGGACTGTTACGGATGAAGAATTGATCCTCATCAGTTCTAAAAATCCCAATTCGCAATTTGAGCGCAATGCTGACGGCACATTGGTAATTATGCCACCAACCGGAGAAATTTCCGGTAATCGAGAGGCAAAAGCCGGAGCTTATCTGGTTAGTTGGCTAGAAAGTCAGGATTTAGGCGAGGTTTTTGACCCCAGTACAGGCTTCAAAGCAAATACAGCTATTAAATTGTCGGATGCTGCTTTTGTCGCTAGGGGAAGATTAGCCGAAGATTGGGATGAGCAAGAAGATAGATTTTTAAATTTAGCTCCCGATTTTGCGATAGAAATTCGTTCTAAAACCGATAGTTTAGAAACTCTTCAGGCAAAAATGCGAGAGTACATTGATAATGGGGTGCGATTGGGATGGTTGTGTGACCGCCAGAATCAGCAAGCTTGGGTGTATCGGGCGGATGGATCGGTGACGCAGTATCCCGCTACAGCCGTTTTAAATGGTGAGGATGTAGTGATTGGATTTACTTTAGCTGTGAGAAGTTTGTTGTAAGCGCGATCGCGTTTGGCGAAATCAACCTCCCTTGGAAGTTCATAAATTGAACTGCTAGTAATACCTTTAATCCAGTTATCAAAGTACCCTCTATTTTGATTTCAGGAATTTATTGGTTTTTAATAAATCGAAATTCCCAGCTAATCAAATTGTTTTTGAAAGCACCAGCTTTGCGATCGCTCTCCACTTCAGGCGATAAACTGGAATTAGCACTTCTTGCTCTAGCGTAAGTTTCTCAATCTTAATCAGCGACATATCGCCATCCTTTAGGCTCATATTCCCGCTGAATTCGCACCATCCAATCGCCTTGAGGAATAGAAATAGCGTTATGCTCCTCGTGGGTTAAAGTTGCTGTCTCCGAAAGGACGCGCAGATACAGTGTGCCATTTGCCTCGTAGAGTTCAGCTTGTCCGTCACTGATCCGGTGCTTGTGTCCAGTCACCTCGCCTTCCGCTAAAGTCAGGTGAGATAGCTTTTGTCCCTCGGTTTTCTCAACGCAAAGTAAAATTACATCGCCTTGTCGAATCGGTTGCATCGCTTATGCTCCTACTGCTAGGCGCGTTTAGCCTATATGTTGGCATCTATTCTGGCACAGGATAGAAAGTCGTCAAGGTCGCCATTAAGATTCCATATAAGTTAAACATTGAGATAGCTTTAAATTAAGTCTGGCGACGCAAGGGCATATGCCGCTCTTTTTGCGAGCCACCGCCAGTCTTAAAACCTCCTCCAGGCAAGCTTTAGCCGTGCTCCATCAGGCTTGAGTCTGTGGGCGCATCCCTTGACATTTGGCATAAATTAATTTAATAAGACTGTTCAGCCCAGCTGCTATTCCGGAAGTTCCCATGTCAACCCTCGTCATCGTCGAATCCCCCACCAAAGCACGCACCATCAGTAAATTTCTGCCCTCCACCTACCGCGTCGAGGCGTCGATGGGTCATGTGCGCGACCTTCCCCAATCTGGTAAAGAAATTCCCGAAGCTTACAAAGGGGAAAAATGGGCGCAGCTAGGGGTAAATGTGGATGCCGATTTTGAACCCCTGTATGTTGTCCCCAGCGATAAAAAGAAGATAGTCACTACCCTAAAAAACGCCTTGAAAGAGGCTGATGAGTTGGTGCTGGCAACTGACGAAGACCGCGAAGGCGAAAGCATATCGTGGCATTTATTGCAACTGCTGAAGCCGAAGGTTCCCATTAAGCGCATGGTGTTTCACGAAATCACCAAAGAAGCCATCCGCGATGCTTTGAAAAACTGCCGCAGTATTGATGAGCAGGTGGTACGCGCTCAAGAAACACGGCGAATTCTCGACCGACTGGTAGGTTATACCCTGTCGCCGCTGCTGTGGAAGAAAATCTCCTATGGGTTATCGGCGGGACGGGTGCAGTCTGTAGCGGTACGGTTGTTGGTGAACCGGGAACGCCAGCGTCGCGCTTTCCGCCAAGGTACTTATTGGGATCTGAAGGCAACTTTAAGCAAAGATAAGACCCCTTTTGAGGCGCGGCTTGTTAACTTTAGAGGAACTAGGGTCGCTACGGGAAGCGATTTTGATGAAGCTACGGGACAAATTGTTGCTGGTCGCAATGTGGTTTTGCTCTCGGAAGAGGAAGCCAGAAGCTTAGAGGCGGGACTGGCTGATAAAACTTGGACAGTGGCTGATTTGGAAGAAAGACCAGTTACTCGCAAACCTTCGCCACCGTTCACCACCTCGACGCTGCAACAGGAGGCTAACCGAAAACTGCACCTGTCGGCGCGGGATACAATGCGGACTGCTCAAAGTTTGTACGAGCAGGGGTATATTACCTATATGCGGACGGATTCGGTGCATTTGTCTGGGCAAGCGATCGCAGCTGCTCGCAGTTGTGTCGAAAAAATGTACGGCAAGGAGTTTCTCAGTCCGGAACCCCGCCAGTACACCACCAAAAGCAAAGGCGCACAAGAGGCACACGAAGCCATCCGTCCTGCTGGTGCCACTTTCCGCACTCCTGATGAAACTGGTTTGAGTGGTCGGGAAAAAGCTCTTTACGACCTGATTTGGAAGCGCACTGTCGCTACTCAAATGGCAGACTCACGCCAAACTCAAATTACCGTGCAGTTGCAAGTGGAAGACGCGGGTTTTCGCGCCAGTGGCAAACGGATTGATTTCTATGGCTTTTTACGCGCCTATGTGGAAGGTTCCGACGATCCAGAGGCAGCACTGGAAAACATGGAAGTAATTTTACCTTCTCTGAAAAAAGGCGATCGCCCAAACTGCACTAAGCTAGAATCCATCGGTCACGAAACTCAACCGCCCGCACGATACACCGAAGCTTCCCTAGTAAAAACCTTAGAAAGCGAAGGGATTGGTCGTCCTAGCACCTACGCCAGCATCATTGGCACGATTATTGACCGGGGCTATGCTCAGATGAATGGTAACGCCCTAGTTCCCACCTTCACAGCCTTTGCTGTCACGGCGCTGCTAGAAAAATATTTTCCCGACTTGGTGAATACCAGCTTCACTTCCAAGATGGAGCAAACCCTGGATGAAATCTCGACTGGGGAAGCTAAATGGTTGCCATATCTGCAAAAGTTCTACTTGGGAGACCAGGGTCTGGCAACCCAAGTTAAGGAACGGGAAAACGAGATCGATGCTACAGATGCCCGTACCATCGAATTAGACGATCTCGGTGGCGCAAAAGTCCGGATTGGTCAATATGGCCCTTACATTGAGGCGGAGAATGGCTCTGAAGCAGTCAAAGCCTCAATTCCCAAGGATCTTACCCCGTCAGACATTGATGCCGATTTAGTCGAGACGCTGCTACAGCAGAAAACCGAAGGCCCCGACAAAGTAGGCTTGCATCCGGAAACTGGGGAACCGATTTATGTGCTAATTGGCACCTACGGCCCCTATGTCCAGCTAGGCGATGCTACGGAGGAAAATAAAAAACCCAAACGTGCCTCCCTGCTTAAAGGTGTCAACATCGAAGATGTCACCTTAGACATGGCGGTAGGTTTGCTGTCTTTGCCGCGTAATTTGGGCATTAACCCAGCTACAGGGGGCAAAGTCCAAGCAGGGTTGGGGCGTTTTGGCCCTTACGTTGTCCACGACCAAGGCAAGGAGGGGAAAGAATACCGCTCTTTGAAAGCTGGCGATGATGTATTGACAATTGGGCTAGAACGCGCAATAGAGCTACTGTCGGAGCCGAAAAAGGGACGCGGCGGTACTCGCAGCAAGTCTAAGGCACCCTTACGGGAACTCGGTACTCACCCAGCAGACAATGAACCAGTGAATATCTACGATGGCCCCTATGGTGCTTATGTGAAACATGGCAAAGTAAATGCTTCGCTTCCAGAAGGGGAAACGGTGGAAAATATAACGCTCGAAACTGCACTGAAAGCTTTAGCAGAAAAGGCAGGTTCGACGAAAACCACTCGCAAGTCAACGGCTAAGAGTGGAACTACTAAGAAAACCACAACTACGAAGAAGACTACATCTACTACTAAGAAAAAATCTTCCTAGTAGAATTGATGCGATCGCTCTTTGAAAGCGATCGCATCTGCTGCTTCACAGTATCAGTAGTCATAGAAATTTACATTTGGTAATTGGTGGATTTTTTCCCAATTGTAGAGACGTTGTATACGTCTCTACAATATCCGATTATCAATTATCTAATGGGCTAAATCTGGGAAAACCTCCTGCACAGCAGGATGCACTAACCGATGATTCTGTACATTCACACCCCTCGCCAAAGCCGGGTCTAATTCTAATGCTTTCATGCCTTGATTCGCCAATTTCAAGACATAGGGTAAGGTACTATTATTAAGTGCCTGAGTTGCAGTCCAGGGAACTGCTCCCGGCATATTAGGAACACCGTAATGAACAACACCCTCCTCTATATATGTAGGATTAGTGTGAGATGTAGGGCGCAGCGTCTCCACACATCCGCCTTGGTCTACAGCCACATCTACAATTACCGAACCGGGAAGCATCTGTTTTACTAAACTTCTCGTTACGAGGATGGGGGCGCGACGTCCTAACATTAAAACTGCACCAATAAGTAAGTCTGCTTCTCTGACAACGGCTTCAATTTGCAGAGAGTTACTATAAAGCAGTTCAACTCTGGAACCAAAGAGGGTTTCCAAATAAGCTAAGCGCTCGACATTGACATCCAAAATCTGCACATGAGCGCCTACACCTACCGCCATTCTTGCGGCTTCTGTACCAACGACGCCGCCTCCTAAAATTACGACTTTACCAGGACGAACGCCGGGAACGCCGCCTAAGAGAACTCCGCGACCTCCTTGCTGGCGTTCGAGAAATCTTGCCCCAAATTGGACGGCGAGGCGACCAGCGATGATACTCATGGGGGTGAGGAGAGGCAGAGTTTTTTTGTCTGGTATTTCTACGGTTTCGTAAGCGATCGCGCAAACTCCACTATCAATCAAATTCTCGGTTAAAGTCCGATCTGCTGCTAAGTGTAAATAAGTAAACAGCAGCTGCTCTTTCTGGATAAACTCGTACTCGTGCTTGAGTGGTTCTTTCACCTTAACTACGAGTTCTCGATTCCAAGCGTCCTTAGCTTGGGAGACAATTTTCGCCCCAGCAAGAATAAAATCTTCATCGGTGAAGCCAGCACCAACACCAGCGCCACTTTCCACAAATACTGCATGACCATTTTCATACAATACCCGGACGCTGCTACGACTTAACCCGACTCGAAATTCTTGATCTTTGGTTTCCTTGGGAACGCCAATTTCCATTTCTCACCTCGATGATTAGCTTTGTTATTATTGGCCGTATCTACAACTAATATCTATTAGTTGCACATTGGAAAAGTTACTCTATAAAGGTATAGAGAGTTTAAGTTTTACTTTTCTTCTTTAACTGAATTTTTGTGTATTTGTCTCTAGGCAAAGAGTGAAGTTTTTCTCTCCTATTTGGGAGAAGCCCTTTAAGAAGGCTGCTATAACAATTATAATTGAGTTATAAAAGTTCCAATTTACACCAAAGTCGGTAACTTTATCAAAACCAGGTTTCTTTGGCTTCACAAAGCATAAAGGAATTGCTATATCCTATCGAAAGCATTTAAAACTCAAAACGGAAAATCTCAAAATTCCGTTGCAGATGAAGTGGCTGCCCCACCCAAAGCAAGCTAAGGCATGGTCATCACAGAAGTTTATGATATTTCGTGCTTTCCCATTGACTCAAGGACTAGCACCTTTAAAATATATTAAGGATTGTAAAATACTCTAGAAGCATCAAGACGTAAGGATTGCCAAACTATGACCCAACTTCAACCCACCGTCACTCCCAAGCTGGAGCAGCCAAAGTTTGGCTTTAATGATTACGCAGAGCGCTTGAATGGTCGAGCGGCAATGATTGGCTTTCTGCTGATGGTGATTATCGAATACGTCACTGGGAAAGGTGTACTATCCTGGCTGGGCTTGCAATAATCAGGAATCTTGACTTTAGGACTGAGGAATGAGGAAGAAGATAAGCGATAGGATGTGTCTTATTCACTCAGCACTCAGTCCGCGATAGAAGCGCCGTGAGAGCTATGATGGCTCAGTCTGGGAGCAACCGATGTGTGATGCTTGTTTTCTAACTTCAGGCTCCTGACTGCTAGATGAGATAACCTGAAATTAGAATAAATACTATAGGGAATAGAGTAAGTCGTGATGAATGCTTTGATGCCTAGATTTTTGAAGTCAGCTTACCGTAAAGAACCAATTACCAGTTTTATTGTCATTGTTGGTGCCGTAGATGCAGTGATTGGCGGAGTGGATCAAAGCTGGTCATTGCTGACCTTTGGAGTGGCGATGGTGGGGATAGCGATCGCTCTGCGGTGGTGGCAGCAGCAGCAACATGAAGTTGAACCCCAACCCCAAAAAGCACAACGCTATCTCCCCGCTTCTTCCCCCCGGACGGCTTTACCTACACTGAGTGCATCTAAGCACAATCCACGCCAGTAAAGACTTTGTAAGCATACAAGAATGATAGCCACTTCTACTTCAGGTAAATGGCTGAAAATTGGTGAAGTTGCACATCGTAGTGGTCTTTCGGTGAAAACTATTCGCTACTACGAAGATATTGGGCTATTGTCCCCAGTGGTGAAACGAACAGAATCCGGCTATCGACTGTTTAGTAGCGAGATAATTAATCGGCTGGCGTTCATCAAGCGATCGCAATCTCTCGGACTTAGTTTGGGCGAGATACAAGAAATTTTAGCTGTCCACGACGGGGGGGAGTTGCCTTGTGGTGCATTAAAACAGCATCTGCTTTCCAAAGTAGACGCGATCGCTTCTCAAATTGAATCCCTCGAAATCCTCAAAGCTGAACTACAAGGGTTACTCTCTGGTTGGCAAGACCGTCCACCCGCTCACCGCATCGATCGGACTATTTGCCCAAATATCCAAGATTAAAGGCAAAACAAAAAAGGTAGAAAATTAGAATGAAAAAGGAAAAGTGCCAAAATTTAAAGTTACGTATATCGAGAAAAACAGAAAAACGTAATTTTATTTACACTTTTCTCTTTTTCCCTACTTTTATATTTTGCCTTTTACCTTTCGCCTTTTTTCAAGTTAAGGCTCAGACTGAAATTCCCCAGGTTCTGCCGTCTGAAACTTCAGACACCTCACTACCTCAAGCCTGGAGAAATGTGCAGCTCATCCGCACACTCAAAGGTCACTCCACAACTGTTGAATCCTTAGCTTTCAGTCCTGATGGGACAATTCTTATTAGTGGGGGCAGTGACAATGAGGGCAGAATTAGATTTTGGTGGTTAAAAACAGGGAGACAAGTTTCTAACCTCCGGGCGCATCGTCGGGCAGTTCTTGCCCTAAAATTTAGCCCCGATGGAGAAACATTGACCAGTTCTAGTAATGACTCTTCACTCAATTTTTGGAACTGGAAAACTGGAAAATATACTCGTACCTTTTTAGACCACACGAGTAACATTTTGTCAACAGCAATCACGCCAGATAATGAAATTCTGGTGACAGGTGCTTTGGATGGAATTAGAGCATGGAATCTGAAGACACAGCGCCCTATATATACTTTGGTGCGGTTTGATAACCAAACCTACGCTGTAGCGGCTAGTTCGCAAGGAGATATCCTTGCAAGTGGGGGTAGAGACCCAGTAATTAAACTGTGGAACATAAAAACTGGAAGCTCCATTGGTTCAATTCCGGGGCATTCTGGTGCAATCAGCACCCTGGCATTTGACCCTAGAGGTAATATTTTGGTCAGTGGCAGCTATGACCGCACAATTAAAGTTTGGAATTTAACAACTGCGCGATCGCTCTACACGCTTTCGGGACATACAGGCTTGATTCGGGCTATTGCCATCCATCCTTCGGGAGAAATGCTTGCCAGTGCCAGCCGTGATGGTGTTCGCTTGTGGAACTTGAGAACTGGGGAGCTAATAGCCTTACTTGTAGGACATTCAGACTGGGTGAACTCGGTAGCTTTTAGTCCTGATGGAAGCACCCTTGCCACTGGCGGTTTTGATAGAACAATTAAAATTTGGCAAGTTCCCGCCACACAAACTGATACTCAAGTAAGGAAATAGATTGTTTGACCTCTCTCCCAACCCCTGACCTGGAAGGAGAGAAGAGTTTTTACCCGCTTCCCAGAAAAAAAGTTCTTCCTTGAGAGGCAGTTCTTCAGGTCTGTGTTGGGGGCTTCTGTAGGGACATTGCCATTTCCCTGCCAACGTGGACTGAACACTATAACCGCGATATATTCCAGCCAACGGAGAAACCCTATATAACGCTATATAGAGATTAGGAGTCCATTTTTGGGAAAACTAATTTTAGTTCTTTATAAGACTTAGGAAGTAAAGACTGGTGATGATTGACAATGCCAGCGAAGTAAGTAGTATAAATGATTACAAAAAACCAGGGGTAGAACGTTTTTTCAATCTATCCCTAGAAATGCTTTGTATCGCTGATGCTGATGGATATTTCCAGCATCTAAACCCGGCATGGGAAAAAACGCTAGGCTTCACTAAGGAAGAACTTAAAAGTAAACCTTACCTAGAGTTTGTTCATCCGGAAGACACAGAATCAACTATTTTTGAAGCCAGGAAACTACAAACAGGTGCTGACACAGTAGCCTTTGAAAATCGGTATCTGTGCAAAGACGGCTCGTATAAGTGGCTTGCGTGGGCTTCTACTTTTTGTGCCGAGGAGGGTTTGGTGTATGCAGTGGCTCGCGACATCAGTGACGCACGTGCCGCTCAAGAAGCACTGCACAAAACTCAGGAACGCTTGCAACATCTGCTGAATGCTAGTCCAGCCGTGATATATAGTTGCAAAGCTTCCGGCGATTTCGATACTACCTTCATCAGCGAAAACGTCACGGCACAGATGGGCTATGAACCAGAGGACTTTTTGGAAGATGGCAGTTTCTGGGAGAACCATATTCATCCGGAAGATGCGCCGCGTGTCTTTGCAGGGATGCCTTATGTGTTGGATCTTGGGTGTTACTCCCAAGAATATCGTTTCCGAAACCCGGATGGAACTTATCGGTGGATGCACGATGAGATGAAGCTGGTGCGGGATGCCGGGGGAAATGTGCTGGAAATTGTTGGTTGCTGGCGAAATATTAGCGATCGCAAGCTGGCAGAAGAGAAACTCAAGAAATCAAAAAAAAGACTTTCACTGCTGTTTGAGCAAACGCCACTGGCAATTGTGGAATGGAACGCAAATTTGGAAATTACCCGGTGGAACCCGGCGGCGGAAGCGATTTTTGGCTATGGGAACGAGGTAATGGGTTGTGACTTCGCCCAAATGCTTATCCCGGAAAGCTGTAGAGAGAATGCGCGAGCTATCCAAAAGCAACTTCTGACTCAAAAAAATACTACTCGCAGCACCACCGAAAATATTACCAAATATGGTGAAACTATTATTTGCGAGTGGTACAGCACGGCACTGATTGACGAGTGCGAAAACGTTATCGGAGTCGCCTCCTTTGCACAAGACGTTACCGAGAGCAAAGCTGCTGAGGAGCAACTTCGCAAGCTATATCGGGCTGTGGAACAAAGCCCAAGTATGGTTTTAATTACAGATAGCTTTGGTTGTATTGAATATGTCAACCCCAAGTTAACCGACTTGACTGGTTTCACCTGTGAAGAAGTTATTGGCACGAATGTAGATAATTTAGGCGAACAATCGCCGGAAGAATGCCAAAAGTTATGGGAGGCAATTAGTGCGGGTGGCGAGTGGCGAGGAGAATTTTATAACCGGAAAAAAAATGGCGAATATTACTGGGAACTTGCCTCTATTTCGCCAGTTTTTAACGATGCAGGCGAAATAACTCATTATGTTAAGGTTGCTGAAGATATTACTGAGCGCAAGTTGGCAGAGTCAGCTCTACAAAAAGCAAATGAAGCTTTGGAAATGCGAGTTGAGAAACGCACGGCTCAATTAAGAAATGCTTTCGAGCAGCTGGAAGAGGAAATTGCTGAGCGCCAGCAAGCAGAAGCGCGATCGCGTGAGAGCGAATCGCGGCTTAATAATATTATGAACTCGCTGCAAGACGTGGTGTGGTCGGTTAAATGTCATACCTTCGAGGTGCTTTACATCAACCCAGCCGCCGAAACTCTATATCAGCGTTCCAGACAAGATTTTATTGATAATCCGTATCTGTGGTACGAGGTGATCCACCCAGAAGATCGCGATCGCATTGAGACTACTAACAGACTCATGGAAACGGGCAGACAAGAATTAGAGTATCGGATTTTACGACCAGATGGGGAAGTGCGGTGGATTCGCAACAAAAGCTGGCTGATTTACGATGAAACTGATACGCCAACTCGCATAGATGGTTTGGTATCCGACATCACTCAGCGCAAGCAAGCAGAAGCAGCATTGCGCGAGAGTGAGTCACGCTTAAACAGCATGATGAATTCCTTGAAAGATGTGGTGTGGTCTACTTGTGCCAGCACTTCCAAGATACTTTTCCTCAACCCAGCTGCGGAAATTGTTTATCAACGCCCAACACAAGAGTTCTTCGACAACCCGCACCTGTGGCTGGAGGTGATTCATCCAGAAGATCGCGATCGCGTGGAGGAGAATTTCCAACAGCTTTCGGAACGGGGCAATTATGAAATCGAGTACCGGATTTTTCGCTTAAATGGCGAAATGCGTTGGGTTCACGACCGAGGCTGGTTAATTAACGATGAAACTGGCAAAGCAATCCGCGCAGATGGTTTAGTCGCCGACATCACTGAACGCAAGCAAGCACAAGAGGCATTGCAGCAGCGAGAAGAACAACTGCGCCGGGTTGTTCAAAATATGCCAGTGATGATGGATGCCTTCGATGCAGACGGGAACTTTACCGTCTGGAACCGAGAGTGCGAACAAGTAACGGGCTACAGCGCTTCGGAGGTTGTGGGCAATCCTCAAGCGCTGGAGTTATTTTATCCAGATCCCACTTATCGCGACTCAATGATGGCTGCATGGGCTGAACTTGGCAATGACTACCGCAGCTGGGAATGGGATGTCACTGCTAAGGATGGTAGTGTCAAGACAGTAGCATGGTCTAATATATCCGGGCAATTCCCGATTCCCGGTTGGGCAAGTTGGGGCATTGGCGTAGATATTACGGAACGTAAAGCTGCGGAAGAAGCACTGCGGCGAAGGGAAGCGCAATTACGAGAACAAGCGCAACAATTAGAACAAACTCTGCGCGAACTCCAACACACTCAAGCCCAATTGATTCAAACTGAAAAAATGTCTTCTTTGGGTCAACTTGTCGCTGGTGTCGCTCATGAAATTAATAACCCGATTAATTTCATTTATGGCAATCTCACTCACGTAGCTCAATACGCTCAAGATTTAATTAATCTCCTTCATCTTTACCAGCAACATTATCCTCATCCCGCGCCAGCGATTGTAAAGGAAGCCGAGGCGATTGACTTGGATTTCTTAATTGAAGATATGCCGAAAATTCTGGGTTCGATGAAGATGGGGAGCGATCGCATCCGCGAAATTGTCTTATCGTTGCGTAACTTCTCCCGTCTGGATGAAGCCGAAATGAAGGCAGTAGATATCCATCAAGGCATTGATAACACTCTGCTGATCTTGCAAAATCGTCTAAAAGCAAGGGTCAGCTATCCCGCCATTGAAGTTGTTAAAGAGTATGGCAACCTACCGCCCGTAGAATGCTACCCAGGACAGCTAAATCAGGTATTTATGAACATCCTGAACAATGCGCTTGATGCTCTCGAAGCGTTGGAAGGTTTAGACGAGTCGGAATCAAACCTTCCAACTTTCCCACGTTTGAATCCGCAGATTCGGATTTCTACCGAAGTTCGAGATAGAAATCACGTAACGATTAAGATTCGGGACAATGGTTCAGGAATGACAGAGCAAATAAAAGCCCGCTTATTTGACCCCTTCTTTACCACCAAACCTGTTGGGAAAGGTACTGGCTTAGGATTATCCATCAGTTATCAAATTGTGGTTGATAAACATGGCGGCATTTTGAAGTGTTTCTCAGAACCAGGAAAAGGAACTGAGTTTTTAATTGCCATCCCAATTTGCCAACGCCAATAGTGAACAAAAATTTTCATCCAACGCTTGTGCGCGCGAGAGTGCATGAACCTGTCACACAAAAAAACAGAGGGGAGTTAACCTTCCCTCTGTTTGATTTTTTGTTGTTTTCAGCTTCGCCCTGGTCTTTTAGCTTTTTCCGGAGCATCTGCTGTTGCTTTTTCAATTGTCTAGCTCTTGCAGACCCGCCTTTACCTTTGTCGTTTCTCCCCTGTTTGCGGGGAGATTCCCAGCTTTTTAGTCTCATTGTTATAACCCCTAATCCAACATCTGATACCCGCAGCCC
Organism: Funiculus sociatus GB2-C1; assembly: GCF_039962115.1. Classification (NCBI taxonomy): domain Bacteria; kingdom Bacillati; phylum Cyanobacteriota; class Cyanophyceae; order Coleofasciculales; family Coleofasciculaceae; genus Funiculus; species Funiculus sociatus. The sequence goes on from NZ_JAMPKJ010000010.1 coordinate 47,310, forward strand.
CCTTTTTAAGGGGGGCTTCTAAAATTGAAGAGTGGGCAGGGAGAGAATCGAACTCTCACAACCTTGCGGTCGTCAGATTTTGAGTCTGATGCGTCTACCAGTTTCGCCACCCGCCCTTGGGTTTAGCTTTATCATTATAGCCTATTGAATGCTGTTCTAGCAAGTTTTGGTATTCTTGGCTACTTGCCCAGCGATCAATTTCTCTAGCCCGTAAAACTGGGACTGGGTGGGATAGTTGGGCTGTTTGGGCTGATTTGAGCATTTCACCTAGCTGGTTGTTGCTGATGTCGTCGTAAGCTTTGGCTTGGGCTAAAAATGCCTCCAGGTTTAGTTGAGGCGCGATCGCGGGTGAACCTCCCGCAAGTTTCATTAAAACGGAACTCACTACTCTGGGGTTTTGGGTGGCTAGTAGTGCAGCGCGATCGCACGTAAACTCCGCACATCGCAACCACTCCATCATCTGCGATCGCACGCTTTCAGCTACTACACTCCCCCAAGTGGGAATTAATCCCGCCGCTAACACGATAATATTCAACGGTGTCAGGTAAACCCCATGTTCGCACTTGAGGTGTCCCAATTCATGGGCAATTACTGCCTGAATTTCTTCCTGTGTCAGCATATCAATTAACGAGGTATGCAACACGATAAACGGTTGCTTGCCTCGCATGGCAAATGTGTAGGCGTTTGGCGCTGGATGCTGGCGCACATACAGTTGCGGTGGTTCGAGATCCAGAATCTGGCAAGCTTCTAACAGCAGTTTATGCAGATCCGGCAGCTGTTGAGGCCCGACTAGCACTCCGGCTGCTATATTTTCTAGGTAAAAAACTTGTTCTGCTAGCGGCCCCAGCAGATTCCGCACTAGCATATCCAACCCAGGCACCTGTTTCAAGGCTGTGGTTGCCTCCAAATCCAGCGGATGGCGGAACTTGTCTGCGGAAAGACCAATTAACGGTGTCTTTGTTGGCAACATGGAGACAATCTCAAAAAATAAGGCTTTTATGTGGTGCTGTTCTGGTTCTTGGCTTTGGTTATTGCCCCTAGAACAGGTAATACTCAATTAGTATAGCGAGGGATCTAGGATTTTCGTTGCTATTGTCTGCCTTCACGGTGACAAATTGTTGTAATTTTTTATACGTCTTTTTATACCGTACATGATATATTTAGATAATGGAAATCTGTACTTTAGGAGCAAATACACAGATTTCTATTATTAAGGAAATCACTTTCAAATAAATAATATCATCAAAATAGAGGAAAAAGATAGCTGTTTTTTCAAAGAAAAGAAAGTAAAAAAACAGCTTGATTTAATGAGAGTAAAATTAGGCAAATAACCAATTTTTGACTTTAGTTAAACTATCCCAGTCAGGTTTTCTGGAGAAGCCATCGGCAATACTTTCTTCAACGTCTTCGCGTAATTCAGATTCAATCGCGATCGCACGCCCAGCGACTTCAACATGTTGGCGGACACCCTTTTGCCCAGTTTCGAGCATAGCGAGCGCCAAGTTAATCCGAGCTTGAGGATCGGCGGGATTCAACTTGACAGCTTTTTGAGCAGCTTTGGCAGCCAAAGATGGGTTGTTATCCAACAAATATAACCAAGACAGACAAACCCAGGCAGCATTTGTTTTAGGGGAGCGATCGCAAATTTCCTTAAAAACAGGAATCAAAGTATCCGGGCCTTCACCCGCTTTATAGCGTTCCAGTCCGGTATCGAAAAGGTCGTTAACTTGCTCGGTCATTTTAAAAAGGCAATCAAGTAAAAAGTAATTCGTACTTGGGGACTGGGAAGAAGAAAAATTTGCATTCTTGTTTTACCCAGTCCCCAGTCCCTAGTCCCCATCCAATTTAGACACCAAAAGACTTACCACAGCCACAGTTTTGAGCAGCATTGGGATTGGTGAATTGGAAGCCGCCGCCAATCATAGCATCGCTGTAGTCAAGCACTAAGCCATAGAGATATAGCATACTCTTGGGGTCACAGACAATTTTGAAGCCCTCGTAGTCGTAAATCTCATCATTTTCCTGGATTTTGCTGGCATCTTCAAAATCCATCATGTAAGACATTCCCGAACAGCCTCCTTGGCGGACACCGACGCGCAGGCACAAATCCTTACCTTGTTTCTCCCGCAATTGAAGAACGTGCTTTAGAGCCGCTTCTGTCAACTGTATACCTCGTGTTTGCGACTGAGTTGCTTGTGTCATCGCGCTCATTCGACTCCTATTTGCTGTTTGTTATAGACGATTTTGAGTAAACCAGCCCACTTTATTAATTTTATCGAACATTGCTAACCATACAGGCACTAACGAAGCAAAGCTTTTTATTACCTATGTTGACGATGGCTCATATAGCAGGGCTATAGCCAAGAGAAATTGTATAGCACTGTACATAAAAGCGGGCAAAATAGAAGTTTATTAAGCAGACGGTATATAGACGATTAGTATTTAAAATGAGGATCTACCAACATAAAGCGCAGACCGCTTTTACCTTCACTCAGTTGGCTTAGTATATGTCTGTTCTCAATCGCTCTACCCTTCGTCGGCTCAAAACACTACACCAAATTCCCAGCGTCTGGGAGGGCGATCGCCGTCGATTATCCGCTGGCATGGCACAAAGCTTAGAGTCGGATACTCAGGAAGATGGTGACTGCATTGTTTGGTTAGATGGTGTCGAAGGCATGGTGCGGGCAATGGATATGGTAACGTCCGAAACCGGGCCCGAAGCAATGGTTCGCGCCTTGTTGCGTGCAATGGAGTATCCTCACAGCCCAGCAAAACCAGCCCGACCTCAGAAAATAATAGTCCGCGATCGCGAAGTACAGTTTTATCTGCGCGGTATTCTTCAGGATCTAGATATTGCTATTGATTATGTACCAGAGTTGCCTCTGGTTGACGAGCTGTTTCGCTCTTTTCAGGAGATGTCCAGCACTCGTCCGCCGAAGCTACCGCCAGAGTATGTGGAGTTACTGGAGGAAAAGGCTCAGGAAATTTGGGAAGATGCACCTTGGGAAATGCTGGCTGACCACCAAATTATCTCAATTGAAATTAACCAGTGGGATGTTGGTACTCTTTACGCCTCGGTGATGGGAATGCTGGGCATGGAGTACGGAATTTTGTTGTATCGTTCTCTTGATTCTCTGAAGCGATTTCGGGCTTCAGTCTTAGCAAAGGAGTCTTTTGAGGAACTCGAAGAAGCATTTTTAGGGCAAGATTGCTTGTTTATGACCTTCGAGAAGGCGGAAGATGACTTCGATGAAGATGAAGACGAGGACGGAATAGATTTATCTGACTTAGCCCTATCAGAAATAGGGCCAAGTTTCGGCAACGTGCATCCTTTGGAGGGAATGCGACCGTTTTTGTATGAAGAGGAAGCGATCGCAGTTTATTTTGCACTGGAAGCTTTGCATCGCTTTTTCCGCGCATCCCATCGCCAACTCTCCGACGACAAGTTCCCCAGCCTCACCAAACGCTTCCGCATCGCCACACCCCCAGCCGTAGAACCAAAGCAAACTCTCTCGGTAAAGGTGGAAACTGTGCCAGAAGTGGCGACGGAACTATTTAATATGGCCCAGTTGGCAGCGGAGGATGAGGACGACGACGAATTCGACGACGAATTCGACGATGAATTCGAGGATATGACGGTGCCGTTGCGGGATGATTTGATACCCAAAGGTTCTTTCTTCAGTCTGGGGATGATGACTTGGGAACGGCTGGACTTGCTGCGTCAGACAGCAGAACATTATCAGCCGAAGGATATCGCGGCGGCGGGAGAAGGTTTGCCTGTGATTTTGATTCAAACTTCCCGTCCGAAGGCAAAGGAGTTGATTGAAAAGATCCAGGGTGCCGGAGGGCTGAAAGGAGTATGCTTTAATCCGGGAGAAGATCCTGAAGAGGGGGATCTCTACGACTTGGGAATCTTACAAACTGAAAATGGCAATATGTACCTTTTTGGTGAGTTTACAGGAGATGACCCTGTTCATATTGAAGCCCGTCGCAAGTGGGATCAGCGTTGTCAGAAAACTAAAGGCTACTGCGGCGTGATTATTGCCAGAGGGCTAAAAGGCGCATCGAAGGGAAATCCTCAGCTTGGTGACATGATGGCATTATTTGAAGGGCGATCGCTCTCCTCTGAAGAATTGGGCTTGGGTATGCTTCAGCTAATCCCTCAGTTCGGCTTTGAGTTGGAATAAAGTTGGGGCAGTGTTTCCCCGCCCCTACTAACTTCGATACTCAACCGTTGATCCATTTATGGAAGCTGAAACTGGCTTGTCATTAGAGACATTTCCAATTCTCAATCCCTATTCTCTCTCTGAAGTGATTGATGATGATTTTTACCTGACTGCACTACAGAATCGGGGGAGTAATTTTAGCTGCTGCCCGTCTTGGAGTAACCATTCTTAGTTAAACTTTGTAAAGAAGTTGAAAAGGACAGATTGAATGCGGGTTGCAATCGTCGGGGCGGGATTGGCTGGAATGGCGGCGGCAGTCGATCTAGTCGATGCTGGTTATGAAGTCGAAATCTTCGAGTCTCGTCCGTTTGTCGGGGGAAAAGCTGGCAGTTGGGTAGATGCCGATGGCAATCATGTTGAGATGGGGTTGCACGTCTTCTTTGGTAACTACTACCAGCTATTTGAATTGTTTAAGAAGGTGGGGGCGTTTGAGAATCTGCACCGGAAAGAACACGTCCACACCTTTATCAACAAAGGCGGCGTTACGGGGGCATTAGATTTTCGCTTCATCACAGGTGCGCCTTTCAATGGCTTGAAGGCGTTTTTCACGACATCGCAACTGTCATTGCAGGATAAAGTACAGAATGCGATCGCTCTCGGCACCAGTACCATCGTGCGCGGTTTGGTAGATTTCGAGGGGTCGATGAAAACCATTCGCTCTCTTGATAAAATCAGCTTTGCCGACTGGTTCCGCAGTCACGGCGGTAGCAATGGCAGCATCAAGCGGATGTGGAACCCGATAGCCTACGCACTCGGTTTTATCGATTGCGAGAATATTTCTGCCCGTTGTATGTTGACAATATTCCAGATGTTTGCATCTAGAACTGAGGCATCGGTATTACGAATGCTGTGCGGTTCTCCTGATGAATATCTGCACAAGCCGATTATTAAATATTTGGAAGCAAGAGGCGCGAAAATCCACACTCGTCGCCAGTTAAGAGAAATTTTGTTTACCGGGGAAGGGAACGAAACGCGAGTTACTGGTTTCCGAATTGCCAAAGGCGATGGGGAAGAAACCATCACCGCTGATGCTTATGTCTGCGCCTGCGATGTGCCGGGAATCAAGCGCATTATCCCGCCAGATTGGCGGAAATGGTCGGAATTTGACAATATTTATAAACTAGATGCGGTGCCAGTGGCAACAGTTCAGTTGCGATTTGATGGTTGGGTGACTGAATTGCACAACCAGGCAGAACGGAAACAGACGGATCATGCGGCAGGGATAGATAATCTGTTATATACGGCGGATGCTGACTTTTCCTGTTTTTCCGATTTAGCTTTAACCAGTCCATCTGATTATTACCGAGAGGGAGAAGGTTCTCTGTTGCAGCTGGTGCTGACTCCGGGAGATCCGTTTATCAAGGAAAGTAATGAAGCGATCGCGCAACACGTCCTCAAACAAGTACACGATCTATTCCCCTCTTCCCGCGAGTTGAACATGACCTGGTACAGTGTGGTTAAGTTGGCTCAGTCTCTCTATCGCGAAGCACCAGGGATGGATGTGTATCGTCCGCAACAAAAAACTCCAATAGCCAATTTCTTCCTTGCGGGTAGTTATACGCAGCAAGATTACATCGATAGTATGGAAGGAGCAACTTTGTCTGGTCGTCGGGCTGCTAAGGAGATTTTGGAGAATATTAAGGTGGGGGTAAGTGAGTTGTCTGCGGTTTAAGAGAAACAACAAAAGGAATAATAAGTAGAAAAATAAATGTCAGATTGGTTAGAGCATAGTGTGCAGGTAGAAGTTCCAATTCCTATTGATGAGGTGTGGAATCTTTGGTCTGATTTGGAACAAATGCCGCGTTGGATGAAGTGGATTGATTCTGTTAAGGTTTTGGAAGAAGATCCAACTCTATCTCGCTGGAAACTAGCGACTGGTGGTTTAGAATTCAGCTGGTTAGCCCGGATTGTTAAAATGGAACCAAATCAGATTATTCAGTGGGAATCTGTTGATGGTTTGCCTAATCGGGGTGCAATTCGCTTTTACGATCGCAAGGATAGTAGTATCGTTAAACTGACCGTGGCTTACGGTATTCCTGGCTGGCTAGGCAAGCTGGTGGATAATCTATTTCTAGGGCGGGCTGTTGAATCAACGATCCAAGCTGATTTGGATCGTTTTCGAGAATACGCTATTCAATCTCAAGCTAAATCCTCATCAGGAAATTGAGTAAGCTGGCTTCGGAGAACGAAAACCAGCCTTAGGAACTCTTAACCGAGTATTGATAGTTAACGAACTGGTACGAAGCTGATACCTACAAGTATCAAACCCCCAACCAAACACACCAGATAGACGCTTAATAAAGACAGTCGGCTTCCCCAGTTAGAATGGGATTCCCGACAGCGTTGGGCGATATCTTTTACCATTTTGTATTTTTGAGCAAAAGGTAGGGAACCGTAACCAGACTTCTTAAGGGTGCGAAAAATAGCCAGTAGTACACTATCAGAATCGTCAGTTGATTGTGGTATTTCTCGCCGCAATTTCCTCAAGATTTTGGCGCTGCGGAAACTAGCAGGAATTGTGAAGGCAATTAGCAATCCCAGGAAAATAAAAATCGCACTCGCCGAACCCAAACTCACGCCTACAAAAACCAGAAGACCAACTGCGAAAAGTTTGAAGAAAACATCTGTGTAAGGGTGGCGGGAAAATATTAGTAAATCTAATATACGTCCGCCATCCAGCGGCAATATAGGCAGTAAATTGAAGTAATTAATGACCATCAGCAAGCCGATAGCCTCGTGCAACCCTAAAGAGCGTTGGAGAGAATCGGGAATTGCCAAAGCGATCGCACTCCCTAAGATTATCCCCGGAACCGGCCCTGCCAACAACACCATCACTTTTTCTTGCACCGTAGCATTATCTTTGCGTCCGGTAGCAGCAGCACCGAATAAGGGTAAGAAGAAAATCGAGGTGTCTTTATAACCAAAGGCTTTCATCGCCAAAAAGTGACCCATTTCGTGGAGAAATAGCACAGCGCTCAGGATAAGCAGTGTCTGCAAGTCGAAAAACGGTATAAAGGAAACAGCAAACACTGCCAAACTACCAAGCAACAACCAGGACTTTATCCCCTTTCTGGCGCGTCCCCGTTCTATGCGTTCCATCCGACGAAATCCCTCAACTTCGACCTCTTCAGGAATTTGTACGGTGACAGAGGGATTTGTTTTTGCCTTGGAAGTCCACTTTTTGAGAAGATTAGTATACTTGTTGCTTTCCCGTCCCATTTTGACGGCTGCTTTGAAAGCTGCAAGCCCTTTGAGTTCAAATAGCTGTGTGTTTTTGATTGGTGACAATTCGCCTAATTTTACCAGACTGTCGAGGTAGGCGGCATGATGCGATCGCAATGTCTCTATAAATTTCTCTGGAGACATTTCTTGGGGCGTTTCCGTCAATTCCAGCTTGGTTTTATGAACTTGCCACTGCTGTTGTGTTTCCACAACATACGGATCTTGAAGAATTGTATTCGGTATCGTTCCAATAACGCCGAAAGCCTGCCCGTTCATTGTTTGTAGCAGGACATTATCTTCCAAAAAGGTAAAAAAATTAATAGTAAAAAGCTTAACCGATTCAGGTAGACTACGAATATCTACACTGGCAAATGTCTTAAACTCCTCGTTATATAGCAGCATTTCCCAAGTCTTCGAGGCATCCAGATACGTCATCTGAGCGACATTCAAATAGCAACAGAACTTAAACTCTAATTGTTCAAGTTCTAGCAAGGGAATCTCAAATAAATCTCTAATATAGACGGGTATCTGGTCTTCATCTGTAAAATCGTAGTTGATGTACTGTAAAGTCAAACCTAAAAGGCGCTGAAAAATAATCAAATAGCGTCCTATTATCAGCAAACAATAGATTGCTAAACCGTAAAGTAAATATTCCATCTTTTTCCCCAACCTTGTGTCCGGTTTGCTACCAGGCGGGATCAACGTAGAGATTGATAGTTAACTGCTCGCTCCCTGCTGGGACTGCCGTAATACAAGCACAGATGGTATCTTTGCCCTCGACCTCCACTTCGCAGGCGTGACACGAACCCATTAGGCAGCCAGTGGGAATGAACACCCCAGCCCGCTCTGCTACCTGTAATAACGGTTCTCCTGCCTTAGCGTCAACCGTAACATCATCAGGTAAAAAATGTATGCGGATAGTCATACTCGCTAATTGAAGGATTGCTAATTGTTGAAAAGCCATTAGCTAATAGCTAATAACTAATAAGTTAGGCCTACAAAAATAGGTTTAAATCCAGGTGCGCCATAATCGCATCTGCCAGCAAGTCCAAAACTGCTTCTCGCTGTTCGCGGTAGTTAGCAACTCCTGTGGCAAGAGACGGAAGTCCCCGCTGCTGCCGCAAGTTATTTAACCAGGAGCGTCGCCAAGGGCCGTTATCAAAAATACCGTGCAGATAAGTTCCGATAACTGATTGATTTGCATCGACAATTCCCAAATTAGGATCGTCAAATAACGGTTTGCAGGAGGAGTGTTTTTGTGCGTATGCAGAGGCTGGGTTTATTTCTTCCGATTCCAGCAGCCGCGTGCGTCCCTGATGGATTTCGTAACCTGTAACTGGTAAACCAGACTGAGGATAGTTAGAAGTTACAAGTCGCTGGCGGGCGATTTTCTGGGCCGTGAGGACGGTTTTTACAGGTAACAATTCCAGACCTTTAAAGCGTCCCGTTTCTCCTTCAACTCCTTCTGGATCGGCGAGGAATTTCCCTAGCATCTGGAAACCACCACAGATTCCCAGAATAGTGCCACCTGCTGCTGCATAATTTTGAATTGCCTGTGCCATGCCAGTTTTTTGCAGAACCAGCAAGTCAGCGATGGTAGTTTTGGAACCGGGAATAATTACGGCATCCGGATGTCCCAAGGTATCTTTGGGGCTAAGGTATTTTACCGTGACGCTGGGTTCGGCTTCTAGGGGGTCGAAGTCGGTGAAGTTAGAAATTCGGGGAAGGCGGATAACGGCAATAGTCAGATCGCTCTGATTCTTGGTGGTGCGACGGTCGAATAAGCCTAAAGAATCTTCAGCGGGGAAGGCATTGTCTATCCAGGGAATCACACCAACAACGGGAATGCCAGTGCGTTTTTCCAGCCAGGTGATGCCGGAGTCTAGAAGCGATCGCTGTCCGCGAAATTTATTTATGACAACACCTTTAATTAGCGCCCGTTCCTCTGGTTCTAGCAACTCCAGAGTCCCCACCACATGGGCAAAAGCGCCGCCCCGGTCGATATCCACCACCAGCATAGTTGCGGCGTTTAAATGCTTTGCTACCCGCATATTAGCCATGTCGCGGTGCTTGAGGTTAATTTCTGCGGGGCTACCTGCTCCCTCGCACACCAGCAGATCGAATTCTTCCGAGAGACGTTGCAGGGATTCTTCAACTGCTTGCCAGCCGATGTCAAAATACTGCTCGTAGTATTCTGCGGCACCAGCTACCCCGACGGCTTTACCCTTGATAATAACCTGCGAAGTCATGTCCCCTTGGGGCTTGAGTAAAATCGGGTTCATCTCTACCCAAGGTGTCACCCCAGATGCCCAAGCTTGCACTGCCTGAGCATAACCAATTTCTCCTCCGGTGGGTGTCACGTAGGAATTGAGCGCCATATTCTGCGCTTTAAAGGGAGCAACCCGCCAACCGCGCCGCGACAGAATGCGGCACAGGGAGGCAGTTATTAGTGATTTTCCTGCGTGGGAAGTTGTCCCCACAACCATAATGGCTTTCATACGAGTTATCAATTAGGAGTTACGAGTTATCAATTAGGAGTTACGAGTTATCAGTTAGGAGCCAGGAGTCATTAGAAAACTGGCAACTGACAATTCAAAACAGTCGAAACCAACGATTTAACGCATTATAGAAGCGATCGCTTAAAGACGGAGCAGGCACTACGCCTCCCTGTTTCTCCCATTGTTCTACCAGTTGGCGTCCCAACGGTGTGAGGCGGAAGCTATCGGTGATGCCTTGTCCATCCACTTCTCGTCGCAGAATGCCCACCTGGATCAGCCACGATAGATAATTTTCGGCGGCTAACTCGCGCAATGGCTTGCGGGTGTATTGGCGCTGCACACCTGAAGAAACGATTGCTCCCAAAGGAACGCTTGTAGAACGCATCGCCGCAAACAAAGGCAGCAGGAAGGGAGAACAACGCATCGCCCGTTCGGCCCTTTTTATACTTTGAGGGGAATATTGAATTACGGGGGAGCTTTTCGCTGCAACAGAGTTCATAGTCAATACCAGTAAACAGCAGGAAATTTAAAGTAGCGATCGCTGCCAATGCCCTTTTTACATTGACTTATTTTTGCAGTCTGCGGAGAGTGGTTTTTTCTTGTAGCCTGAGACTTACTGCCGTCAACTACCTTAACCTAACCCAAGCGCGATCGTAAAATATTGTAAAATCTTATGGCTTAAACGATCGTAACCCAGAAGGAAACAGAATCTATGGCTTTAGCAGTTGATACGATGGCACCTGCCTTCACAGCCAAAGACACCAACGGTAACACCGTTTCGCTATCTGATTTTTCGGGGAAAACGGTAATTCTGTATTTTTATCCTAAAGACGATACTCCAGGCTGCACCAAACAAGCTTGCAGTTTTCGGGATGCCTATACAGACTATCAGGGAAAAAATATTGTAGTGCTGGGTGTCAGCAAAGATGATGAGAACTCGCACCAGAAATTCACTGAGAAATTCAATCTGCCTTTTCCCCTACTAGCAGATGTCGATGGCAGCATTATCAAAGCTTATGACGTTGAAGGTAGCAGTGGTTATGCCCAGCGCGTAACCTATGTTATTGATGGTGGCGGCAAGATTATTCATGTCGATTCCAGCGTTAATACTGCTTCTCACGCGAGTGATATTTTAGCGGCACTTGCTTCTTAAGCTGAGTGCAAGGTAAGCTAACCAAATAATAAAAGAGGGGCATAATAAATACCCCTCTTTTTATTCCCAGTTGTAAATGGGTTTTAGAAACGAAACCCAGCACCCAAAAGTATTTGTTGGGTCTCGTTCCTAGGCAGTTTGCTAAAAGATTAATTCTGTGCTGGTGTATTTGTAACTGGGTTTGTCTGATTGTTCGGAGAAGCTTGATTTTGATTGCGAAGCCGCTCTAATTGTAAACGCCTAAACTCATCGGCGGCAGTATTTATGTTTTGACGCTGTTCAATAGAATACTCATTCAAATCGCGAGGATTGCCCAGCGTGGCTCGATGAATTAAGTCTAAAACACCGAAAGAACTTCCATTGTCACTTCGAGAAAACGGATCTGTATTTTGCTCGTTTTGGAAGGTATCTGAAGGTTTCACTTCTCCTGGTGGAGTTAGGGTTGATTGAGCTAATGTTGCTTGAGGCAGCAGGCAAGAGAGGGCTCCCATGCCAGCAAGGACACCGAAAACCAGCTGGGTTTTTATCTTCATGGCAATTTGGGGTATAACACGCTACTCATGATTGTACGTTAAGCAAAGCGGCGACGCAGCAGGGGTTGAATTGCTAGTAATACTAAAGCATCGAAACCGATAAGCACTAGCAGAGCTGTCCCAAAAGTTACAGTTCCCCACGGAGCCTGCATTACCACACTACCGAGTCCCCAGTCGCTATTAAGATATAGGTAGCGAATTGACTCAATGGCGTAGCTGAGGGGGTTGAGGGTAGCAACTACCTGTAACCATTTGGGCATGAAGGACAAGGGAGCGAGGGCAGTGCTGGCAAATAGTAGCGGCAAGTTAGTAACAAAAATTACCGCAATTAGCTCGACGTGACCGGGTAAAGCAAAAGTCAAACCAAGGCTTAAAGCAGTTACGCCGACAACGAGGAGGAAGACAATTAGAGCGATCGCGCTCAACCCCAGTATATTTGGCAACCCTGCACCAAGCAAAGCACTAGCTGTAACAATTACAGCCGTTTGGATAAAGCTCAAAGCGATGATGTAAATAGCACTGGCTGCAACAATCGAGAATCGGGAAGCTAGAGGAGCCACCAACAAACGGTTAAGAAACCCGAATTCCCGGTCAAACATTACTGGCAAACCAGCATTCAACGCTCCCGCAAAGGCTGTAAAAACAATTACTCCAGCACCGAGAAATTGTCCGTAGCTGAGACTATTGCCAAACAAGCCTTGAGGCGCATTTTGAAACAGCGCCCCGAACAAAACCAACCACATCAGCGGTTGAATTATCCCAGCAATTAGAGTAGAAGGACGGCGTTGCAACTGTATAAACAAACGCTTTGTTAAAGCCAGAGTTTCTTGAATAAAATCGCCAAGTAAACTAGATGCAACTGGTTGACTAGCAGCTTGTGGCTGCAAACGAATGTCAGGTTTTGGAGGTGTTAACGTACTACTCATCTGAATCTCCCTATGATAATTGTCGGGAGGCTGAGCCTCCCAAACCTCTTTCCTGGGCTGCGACCGGGGAACGAGATATCAAAGCTATGCCTTGATGTAAAATCTAAACCTATCGCATATTTTGTTTCTTCTCAGCCTTGGGATCGCGGCTAGCAGATGCTGCAAGTTCAGCATCCATCAAAGTTTTACCCGTAGCAGCCAGGTAAACATCATCTAAACTAGGTCTAGCTTGGGCAATGCCAAAAGTTGGTAAGCCTGCTGATTGTAATGATTGCTGAATCGTTATCAAAGCGTCACTTTGCGGCTTCACCACTAAATTTAGAGAGTTACCTTGAGCGCCATTGATAATCACTTCTTGGACAAAAGGTAAAGATATTAGCATATCTTTGGCTTTTTGGGCTTCCTCAATCGGGGAAAACTCGCGGATGCGGAGAGTAATGCGATCGCCTCCTACTTTATCCTTTAACTCAGACGGCGTTCCAGAGGCAATTACCACACCTTTGTCAATAATCGCCACCCGATCCGCCAGCGCGTCAATTTCCTCTAAATAATGGCTGGTAATTAACACAGATGTACCACTCGCCCGCAGTTGGCGTAAAAAGTCCCAAACCACCACACGGCTTTCTATATCCAATCCCACCGTCGGTTCATCTAAAACCAAGACATCCGGCTGATGCAACAACCCAGCTGCCAAATCTAGCCGCTTGCGTAAACCGCCAGAATAAGTACCAGTCTTTTTATCGGCGTATTCATGCAATCCCAGTAAACCCAGCACCGCTTCAATTCTCTGTTTCGCGACTGCACCGGGGAGGTGGTAAAGTGCAGCGGACAGTTGCAGCATTTCCCGCCCAGTTAGCACCTTATCCAGCGCAACTTCCTGAGCCACATAACCTAGTCTAGCCCTTGCCGCTCTAGGATTATCGATAACTGAGATGCCAGATACCTCAACTTTGCCAGCATCAGGCTTGGTCAAGGTACACAAGACACGCAGAGTCGTAGTTTTCCCAGCCCCATTTGGCCCTAGAAGACCAAAAATTTCACCAGGTTCGACCTGAAAAGAAACGTTTTTAACGGCTTCTACTGAACCGTAGCGTTTGGCGAGCTTTTCGATTAAAACAGCGGGAGCCATAGATGTCCCAATTTTACAAATCTAAACAATCTTTATTTCTATTCTAACGGGCGAAGGATGCAGAGATTAAGCCAATAGTTCATTAATGGCGACACTAAAGCCTGGTAGAACCTTTTGCGTACTAGCCACCTCACCCGCAGCAAACCACAACCGCTGCTGGTGAGTTATCACAAATATGTAACCATTCTCAGGGAACACCAGCCAAACTTCGTCGCAACCAGACTGGAGATATTCCCTAGCTTTAGCAAACAAATCAAGAGCTAAATCAGTCGGTGAAACTATTTCAGCAACTAGCGGGAAACTCTGCGGCAAAACGTCAGTATTGCCTAACTGATCTACCAGTTCCGGTGTGAGATAAGCTACATCAGGACGACGACCCTGCTTGTGGGTGCGACATGGCACGTCGGTATAGACTTTTCCGCGTCCACTGGAAATTGCGTAACTTTTCCAATAAAAAGCTAAATTAGCCTGAATTTCACTATGTTCTAGCGTCATCCCATTTTTCTCGACGAGTTGACCATCCACCCATTCCATACCATCAGGCGGATTTCGCATAAAATCTTCCAGAGAGAAAACCCCAGTTTCATCTTCCAAAGAGACAACAGAGGTTGTAGTTAAAATTGCATTCACCATAACAACCTATCCCAATCGCAACACTCATTGAAATTATCTCTTTCCTGTGCGCCTGAAGCGGTTCGGATTAAGCCGGATGAAAATAATCGTATATCTCCTGAGCTAAACGCGGGCCAATACCGGAAACCTCAGCCAGCTGCTTTGGTGAAGCTTCCCGGATATAATCAACCGAGCGAAAATGCGCCAAAAGTTCCTTTTGTCGCTGAAAACCCAAACCCGGAATTTCATCCAAACGCGATCGCCTTAACTTATCACTCCGTTGCTGACGGTGGAAACTCACCGCAAAACGGTGCGCTTCATCCCGCAATCGCCGCAAAAGTTGCACGCCCGGTTGTTCCGCATCTGTGTGAAGTGGTAAAGATTCCCCAGGTAAGAAAATCTCTTCTCGCTGTTTTGCAAGACTCACGACTCGCAAATCTTCCATCAAATTCATCTCTTGCAAAACAGCAACAACAGATGAAAGCTGACCTTTCCCACCGTCAATCATCACCACATCAGGCCAATCGGAATTTCCCACTCGTTGTAATTGTGGATCTTCAGCATACTTGCGAAAACGCCGCCCAATGACTTCCGCAAGACTAGCAAAGTCGTCAGAGTGACCAGATGTAACCGTGGGATTCTTAATTTTATAGTGGCGATAGTGCTGCTTTGCGGGCAAGCCGTCAATAAACACTACTTGCGACGCTACAGCATTTGACCCTTGGATGTGGGAAATATCGTAACCTTCGATGCGGTGGGGTAAATCTGGCAAATCCAGAATCGCTGCTAAATCTTGCATCGCTTGTTCGTTGCGATCGCCAACTCGTTGCATCCGCGCCAGTTCGTGTTGGGCATTGCGCTCCACCATCTCAACCAATTCTGCCTTAGTTTGGCGCTGTGGCGCGAGAATACTAACTTTTCGCCCTTTGCGTTCCGTTAAGAATTCCCCCAGCATCTCGCCTTCTGGCAATTCATGCTGCACTAAAATTTCTGTGGGGATTTCCACAGACTCAGCGTTTTGGTAATGATCGTCCAAAACGCGCTGCAATATTGCTCCCGGAGTTCCTGAGTCCGCTTCAGCAAGAAAGCCTAAACGTCCCACCAGTTTTCCCGCCCGAATCTGGAACAATTGAATGCAGGCGTGTTTCTCGTCGGCGGCCAGAGCGATCGCATCCCGCGAAACGGTATCATCTGGCAAAGACACTTTTTGGTCAGCTGTCAGCGACTTTAACCCCGCAATCTGATCGCGTTTCCTCGCCGCCGCCTCAAAGTTTAGTTCCGCTGCCGCTTGTTCCATTTGCGCTGTCAAGATGTCGATTAATTCGCTAGTGCGTCCCTGGAACACCATTGCTACTTTTTGCACTGTTTTATGGTATTCCTCTGGGGAAATCAGTTGCTGACAGACACCAGGACAGCGCCCGATGTCGTAATTTAGACAAGGGCGATCTGTAAATAGCGGTTGCGGTCGTTGTCGCAGTAGAAATATTCGCTTGGCTACTCGCAGGCTATTTCGCAACAGTCCTGCATCAGTGTAAGGGCCATAATACTTGTCTCCTTTTTTACCTACACGCCGATTTCGGGTGATGAAAATACGGGGATATTGTTCTGACCAGGTGATCAGTACGTAGGGATATTTTTTATCATCCTTTAGGAGTACATTGAAGTAAGGTTGGTGCTGTTTGACAAGATTTGCCTCTAGCGCCAAGGCTTCGGCTTCGGTGTCGGTGACGATGAATTCAATCTCAGCAACCTGGCGTACCATCATCGCAATGCGATCGCTTAATTTCTGAGAGTCTCGGAAATAGGAACGAACGCGCGATCGCAACTTCTTCGATTTGCCGATGTAGAGAATGCGATCGCACCCATCCCGCATGATATAGACTCCCGGTTCTGGCGGAATCTCCTTCAGGCGATTCTCCAACCGTTCTGGCTCTTTGACTAGCGGCAATGTTTTCCCCGCTGGGGTCATTCCAGCAGACGAGACATAACCGCTTTGAGTTGTAGCGGGGGATAACTCGTTCCCATCCCTCAGCATTTGCGGATCTGTCATAAACAAAGCACTCCTTGAAAGCAGTAGTCTTTAACTGGAATATGTCCTTGAGAAAAGGGTAGCGCGATCACTAAATCAGTAAAATCTCGCAAGGAGTATTTTTGGCGATTTCGCACTTCAGTAGCATTTCACGCTAGGCATTCAAAAAAAGTAAAAATCTCAGTAATATTTCGTAACTAGCAATGTTTTTGTATTCCCTATAACCTAATTTTAGAGTAATTTTAAAGATTCGATAAAGCAATTACTCTCCTAGATAAATTTATAGTAATTCATAAGATTTTTATCTGGAATAAGCTAAATTATTTTTGTTATTTGATATGCTGAGATAGGTAAGTTATTGATTTATTTACTACCTTATATTCCAGGTCAAAGTCATGAATATAGAAGAGTTTGAGGCTAACTACCGAAACGCTATGGATGAAACCCTTAATCAACTGCAAACAGTTGTTTTCTTATTATCGCGAGTCGAAACACAGGTTGGAGAAATCAGCCACTCCATACAAGCTCTCAGCAAAACCGTGGAGGAATATATTAACAATCATAAAATTGAATAAATTGCCCCACCTAACAGGAAGCCTCTAAACTCCCCATCTGGAGTTCTTCCTGTATGGCTTGCTTCAAATCAACGATATTTACAGGTTTAACGATAAAGCGACGGGCGCCCAATCTAAGAGCTTTTTCTTTGTCTACTTGAAAAGCAAAGGCTGAAACAACAATTATAGGAATGTGCAGCCACTCTGTCCCTTTTTGGATTTGTTGAAGTAAGCTATAACCATCGATATCCGGTAACTTCAAGTCTAGCAAAATCAATTCAGGTTGAAAGTCAATCAGCGCCTGAAAAAAGCCCGATCCCTCTGCCAATGCGAAAACTTCGTATCCCAGATATTCCAGGTAGTCATTCAGCAACTCTCGATTCATGGGACTATCCTCAACGATCAAAATTCGCTTGCCAGCTGCGGAGGCGCTGGAGTTTAATTTTTGGTTGGTCGTTGAACTTTGTGTTTCGCTGCTCATGATACGTTAGCTGTGAAGGACTGCTGAAAATTATATGAGCATTAACAAAATAATTTGTTATCTATTTTACCTGAGTTTTCCTTAAAAATCTATTAAACTAAAAAATTATATTATAATTGAGTTTAAAATGTATTAAAAACTCAACTTGCCTCAGAAACTAATCTTTTCCCATAGCCTGCATCCCTAGGATAGGTATTGCTCACACTTTGCTTTAGTGGTAGGCAATGGGGAAGATACGGTATTCACTATTTAATTATGTCTGCCTATTTATTGGCTAAGGAAACTATCCAAAACAGAAAAACTCTAACCTACTCGCCGCAAGGTTGAAATCAATTTGGATAAAATAGACAAGTAACTACATTCTTCAAAGCATTTTTCAACCACATTTTCTAAAGGAGTTTAACTTTGGCTTTGGTGCAATCGTCTTCTAATGCCAATGAATCTAAAGCACTTACCACTTTAGACCAGCTAGATAGCCCTCAAGAGTGGAATCTTTGTGACCTCTACAAAGGCTTTGACGATCCCCATCTGGCGCAAGATTTGCAGGTACTCCAGCAGGATGCAACCCAGTTTAGAGAAAATTACCGGGGAAAAGTCAGTTCCCTGACACCGGAAGAACTGGCGCAATGTCTGCAACAGCTAGAAGCATTGGCAGAAAAATCTGGTTATCTTTATGCCTTCCCTTCTCTGGTTTTCTCAGCGGATACGCGCAACAATGAGGCGAAGCAATTTCTAGATAAGGTGAGAGAAGCCTTAACTGGAATTGAAAACCAACTGCTGTTTTTTGACCTAGAATTGCAGGATTTAGACGGTGCTAAATTTAGGGAATTGCAGGGATCAGCAGCCTTATCTACCTACAGCCACTACTTAGATCGGATCGCCCAATATCGCCCTCACAAACTTTCTGAAGAAGTCGAGCAAACCCGTAACCAGAATAGCTTAACAGGTCGGCAGGCGTTTATTCAATTGCGTTCTATTCATCTCGGCGAACAGGAGTACGAACCTGTCACCACGCCAGAGGGAAAAACATCTGACACCGAGGCGGAACTGGGTGCATTACTATTTCATCCCTCAGCCGAGGTGCGCTACAACGCTTATCGGTCGGTGCGGAAAGTGATGCAGCAGCACAACTTGCTGTATGGCTATATTTTAAACACTGTGACGCAAGATCATCGGCTGGAAAGCCAGATGCGATCGCACGCCTCGACGTTGCACAAACAACTGTTGGCGGATGAAGTCTCGGAGGCTGTGTTTCGGGCGATTATGGAAGGAACGCGATCGCGTTTTGATCTGTTCCAACGATACTACCAGCTCAAAGCAAAATCGCTGAATCAAGAAATCCGGATTTGCGACATCTATGCACCTTGGACAGATGGCGACGACCAGGCTGCGCCAATTGAGTACAAAAATGGTGTAGAAACCCTGCTATCTGCTTTAGAACAGTTTGACATCAACTATGCTCGACGGGCAGAAGAATTTTTCGTAAAAAACTGGGTGGATGCCAAAGTGCGTCCCGGTAAGCGCGGCGGTGCTTTCTGCTCCTACACTCATGGTAAGCACAGTTACTTGTTGCTTTCTTACACAGAAGATTACAACTCTCTGTTTACGTTAGCGCACGAGATGGGGCATGGCTTGCACTTTGCCTGGATAGGCGATCGCCAAACCTATTTTAACAGTAATCCGCCAATGGTGCTGGCAGAAATTGCCTCAACCTTTAATGAATTACTGTTGTTGGATTACTTGCTGAAAACTGCTGGCGACGACGAAAAACTTAAGCGATCGCTAATAACTCGGCAATTGGAAGATCAGCTAAATTTGCTATTCCGCCAAAGCACAATTAGCCGTTTAGAATTGGCAATTCACGAACGCGCCGTCCAAGGTAGTTTTGACCACAATTTTGTTAACGAAAAGTGGACGGAACTTTACCGCGAACTCTGTGGCGATACCGTGGAAATTTTGCCCGAACACCAGTATGATTGGGCGCGGATTGGCCACATCTACTTTAAACCGTTCTACTGCTATCAATACACAGCTTCCAACATTGTCAGTCTCGCTTGTTACCAAAAATATCTTCAGGTAGGTAAAGATTTTATTCCTGGCTACCTCGATCTATTAGCAGCAGGAGGAAGCATGAATCAGGTGGAAGCATTACGCAAGTATGTGGGAATAGACATCGAAGATCCAGCCACAATTAGCGGTGCTTTGACTTATGTTGAGGGTCTTTTAGATCAGCTGCAAGCAACGCTTTAATCGTCCAAATTTCTCGTATTTCTCGCTACCAGGCTCAGCCTGGTAGCGCAGTTTAGGTTTAAATTACATCGTGAACGACAATGCCTTGATGCTGGTGGTGGCATCCCGCAAGGAGTTGAGCGTTTACCGCAATGAGTATCGGCTTGTCTGTCAATTTTTCAACCTGGGTCACGTTCTTAAGCTAGGCGAACTGACTACAGAGTAAGAGTTTTGAAATCGTAATCAGGCAATTTGAAGTGTGCTGGGTTCAGGGATGGATTCACCTTCGGGAAGCCGTGCTTCTAAGTACATTTCAATCACTTCTTCCCCATTACGAATTGCTTCGTCACGAGTTTTCCCATGAGTGCAAGGCATGACAACGCGATCGCCAAACTCTGGGATTGTGACTAGAAAAAGTTGGTCTTCATCTGACCACTGAATAACCATGCTGTATCGATTCATAAATCCTCGTCCTCCCTTAACTCTTCCAGTTCACTTTTTTATTTGGAAGTCTCTAAAGTAAATGTCACAGTCATAAGGAGCTATATGTCATTCCGCCAAACTTTAAATGGTTGATTGTTGTTTTCCCAGGTGCAAATGGCCAAGTAAACTTGCGTTTTGCGAAAGTAAGCTTCTTCATAGGCAAACCGTAAATTACGCTCAAGGCTGATCGGTTCAACATCAGTAGCTTTGGCGGAGCCAATTGCCTTGCGTAAGCCTAGGGACAGGATTTCAACCAAGTCATGACCACAGCAGATTTGCCAGGGATCATGGCTGCTGCTTTTCTGGTTTGTTAGCCGTTGTTGTATATCTTCACTTTTCAGCGAGAAAGCTTGGGATTTATTCTTAACTTCTTGAATTAGTTTACATTCATCAATTTGCAGGGTTTGCTCATCGATGAACTTGCTGAATGTGATGCCATCAAAGGTCAGGTTTAATCCATCACATTGAGAAACCCAGAGTAGATAACCAACCGACATACCAGCTTGAAGCAATGCTGTTCTTACATCTCGACCAAACCTAGTAATTTTCTCCTGCGAACCAAACTCAGCAATCACCTTATCGAAGGCGACCGAATTGAGCAGCATGGTTTCAAGGTCATGGGTATCTGTACGAAGCAGATTAGGGCTATGATGTGATGAAGTTTCAAGACGATCGAAATCTGCATCAACAATGGCTAAAACTCCTTGGAAGCTTGATTTCTCCAAAATGTCCAGAACAGCAATCACTCGAAGCTTGCTGGAGGGTTTGCCTGAAACAGTAACTACTTCACAGGCTGCCTTGTCACTAAAACGCTCATAGAAAATCTTATCCGATCTACCTTCAACTAATAGAAAAGTACCTGAAAAATTACTCCGTTTTAGTCGAATTGCATTAGCTTCACGGTCAACTGAAAGAAACTCTCTCACTTGGCTGGTCCTTTCAGTTCAACTGTCAAATCCCAGCGATCTTGAATGATATCTGGTGAGTGAGTAGCCATTAAAACATCTAAATCTGCAAGTCCTGTGATTTCTTGCAAGTCCTTTAAAAACTGAGCCTGCCATCCCACATGGAGAGATAGTTCAGGCTCATCAATCAAGACTAGAGAATCAGGTTGGACTTTAAATAGTAGTTCGTACAGAAGAACCAATTCATGTTGCTCACCCGATGATAAATCGGGTGGGAAAAGAGGTTTTAAATCAGAGAACGAGGGATGATAAAGTGTCTTAAAGACAAACCCTTTCTCTTTATTAAAGTTCATCTCTTTATAGGAATAAGCAAACTTATTATTAATAATTCTCCTCAATAGATCAATTTTGCTGGCAATTTCATTAAAAACACTCAGCTTCTTTTCTACGTCCTCAACATACACTGATAAGATATTCTTGGTACTTTCATCTATGGCTTGAGGCTGGATTTGAAAGTCTGAGTTTTCATCCTTATCTAATAGACCCACTTCTATAAGACGAGAGCGAGTCTCCTCAAGATCGTTTAGCTGATGACGAAGTTGTTCATCTGTTAAATCGGGAGATGGTTGTTGTTGTACCACCCTTGCAGGAAATGTTCTATCTAGCGATTGAGATGTTGTACCGTATTCAGCAAGCTTAGACTGAATAAGCTGTGCAAGCTCATCAGAATAGGCAGAAACAGTTGGCAACATTGAAGGTACCCCAGAATACAATCTGGAAGAACGACTAGGGACAACGTTTAGTAAACGTTGTGATTCTATGAGACGAACATTAATATTATTCTTCAAGTTCTCTAGCCACTCAGGTTCTTCTCGTGACTTTACTTTTGAGGGTAGAAGGTCCTCAAAACGATCTATAACTTCGTTTAAAGAAAGAGTTTCACCAGTGGGTAGATACCGCCAAAATTTAGAGCCTACTCGACGAATTTCAGGTATTATGTCTTCTAAAATGTCAATTGGAAAGTCTATATCAGGAGGGTTCTTTGTTCCCTTGAGAGGAAAAGAAACTTTTTCTGAATTAGGTTCGTAAAAGTTGAAAGTTATATTATTTTTTTTCTTTGTCTTCTCCGAGGTGTCAGAGGCTTTTACTACCTCAATACTACTGCCATTATCAAACTCAACTTGGAAACTACTAAACGGGATAGTCCGAAACACTGAGTATTTGGAGTTGAGGAATCCATTCAGCATCCTCAGCATTGCTGTTTTTCCAAAGCCATTCGGACCATGAATAATTGTGATCCTCTCATCCATGTTCAACGGAATCACATGGTCAAAAATTCCAAATAAGCCACTGACGGAAATTTGCTGAATTCGCATAGTTTTCGAGTCTATAGCCATAGGCTTCTTGACTCCGATTGTAACCTCTATCTGCCTCTGTGCTTCCCAGAGAGTAGCATCCTGTGTGCAGATAAAAACAAGCTAGATCGAGCAGTGGCTCCCACGAGCCGAAGGAGCTTCCCGACTACTGGAGCGACTATATGATAAACACTCGTAGCTTGCGGGTAAGCTACTTGGACGACGAATCTGCTCGTGAGTTAATCGTGCAGCCTTTGGAGGACTTTAACAACATTTGCGAGTGCGCTGCTGTAAATACCATTATTCACCTCACGCGCTGCGACGGCGAGTATTTCCGGTAATTGTGGAGAAGCCTGACAGATAGCGATCGCTTCGCTACTTCCTGCGGTGTCTAGTTTCTGGGGAAACTCCCACAGACCAAAATCCCAAGATTGTCCGAAAACTGGTAAGGAAAGAAGTGTTGCATCAACAAGGCGATCGCATCCTCGTGCCTTTAGTGCAAAAATTTATTGAACAGGTGGTAGAAGAGGAAGAATAGGCAAGGGTTTCAGCAATTCCTTTAGGGTAATTTTATAGATGAAACATACCTTAAGCGATCGCTCGTGTCAGAATGCGATCGCGCAGAAGCATATACTTCAAGATGCCTCTGTCTCCGTAGATTCAAATCTAACTTGTCGATATACAGCATCTACGCTTAGAGAAAGTCCCACACTAGAGAGAGTGAATGTATCTCCTGACTCATAGGGATAAAGTACCCACAAACCCTCCTCATTGCGCCTAAAGCACTCCACCCCTATCTGTTCTGACTGGATCAGCACGTACTCCTGTAAAGTTTCCATCTGACGATATCGGGCAAATTTACCCCCCCGATCAAAAGCTTCTGTAGAAGGGGAAAGGACTTCTACAATTAGGCAAGGATACTGAACAAACTGATTAGAGTTTCGATCTCTGGAGTCACAAGTCACTACCACATCAGGGTAATGATAAGGGCCATTCTCAGAGGCTTGCACCTTAACATCTGCAATATAGACTTCGCAGCCTCTCTCTTGTAAATGACTATCTAGAGCCGTGTAGATATTGCCAGCGATCCGGTTGTGGGGCTTCGTCCCCCCAGTCATGGCAAAGACTTCCCCATCAATGTATTCGTAGCGGATTTCTTGAGTAGGTTCCCATTCCAAATACTCTTGGGGAGTCATCTGGTTAAGTTGTCGAATAGCAATCATAGTTTCTATTACTTCCTCGTAAAAGCTTTGTTGATGAGGCGAGAAGCATTAACTCAATTTTTCTCAAATTATATTTTAAAACAGACCAATAAAAAACCATCATTTTTATTAATTAGTGAAAAATATCAACCTACCTTTTAAATTTATTAAACTCTGCGTACCGCTGCGTTAACCTTTGCGTTAAAAAACTAAAAAGGTGGGCAATGCCCACCCTACATAAATTAACCCTTAATACAGATAACTTGCTTCAGCGTCGCCACAACTTCGACGAGATCCGCTTGATTAGCCATGACTTGCTCAATCGGCTTATAAGCACCAGGAATTTCATCCAAAACGCCCTCATCCTTGCGGCACTCTACACCATTTGTTTGCTGAATCAAATCATCCAACGTGTAGACATTCTTTGCCTTGTTCCGAGACATCAAACGTCCAGCACCATGACTGCAAGAACAGTAACTTTCAGCATTACCTTTACCCTTAACAATGAAGGATTTTGCCCCCATTGAGCCGGGAATAATGCCATAATCTTCTTCACGCGCCCGGACTGCACCTTTACGAGTCACATACACATCTTCGCCAAAATGCACTTCTTTTTCGGCGTAGTTGTGGTGACAGTTCACTGACAGCAACGGCTTTGTTTGCTTACCACCAGCGAGATGCTTTTCCACAATCCGCTTAAAACGCGCCATCATCACATCGCGGTTGAAACGGGCGTAGTCTTGCGCCCACTGTAAATCGTGCCAGTAGGTGGCAAATTCTGCCGTACCAGCGACAAAGTAAGCTAAGTCTGGATCGGGTAAGCGATCGCCTGCTAGTTTCGCTAGTTCCTTAGCCGTGCCAATATGGTTTTGCGCCAGCATATTGCCAATATTGCGCGAACCAGAGTGCAACATTAACCAAACAGAGTTCTCGGTATCCAGACAAACTTCTATAAAATGATTCCCGCCACCGAGAGAACCCATCTGTTTCATGGCTTTACTTTCCAGGCGTTGTACACCTGAATGTAGTTCCTTGAAATCTCGCCAACCCTGCCAGTTTAAAACGGCTTTTTCAACATCTTTGTTTTCATTAAAACCAACAGGAATAGCAGCTTCTAAATCCAGACGGATTTGCTTTAGCTTGCCCTCCAATTGCGCGCCGGTGAATGGCGTTTTAATTGCCATCATCCCGCAACCAATATCCACGCCCACAGCAGCGGGCATAATTGCTTCTTTAGTAGCCACTACAGAACCCACCAAGGCACCTTTGCCAAGGTGAACATCTGGCATTAGCGCTACGTGCTTAAAGACAAATGGTAGGGATGCGACATTCCTTGCCATCTTGGTTTCATCAGAACCAAGGGCATGATTTGCCCAAGATAGCACTGGCTTTGGAGTCGAAATTTCTAACTTTTCGTAGGGCATAAACGTGTGCCAACTATAAACAAAGATCCGTATTGCCGCAAGGTTACTTCCCGTCAATAAAGCAGACTCAGATGGGATAGCTGCGGCAAAAGTTGTATATTACTTTTATGCTACATATAAATTACAATTTTGTCATCCCTAGAGACAACCCGCAGGCAGAGGTTCTGAGGTATAAGTTACATTAAGATTCGTAAAGAGGAGGTATGCTCCTCTGGTATTCACATTACCCGGATGAAATCCTATGGCGGTTGGCAAGAACTCAATCTATGAGCGCTTCTTAGCACCTGTGATTCGGATGTTCATTGATGAGAAAGGGTTACGGCGTTTTTATGAAAGCGTTGATTGGCAAAAGGAGAGCGATCGCTTCCGCAATCCCAATTTAGAATATCCTTCTTACTACAGTAGTCAAAACTTCCACGGCATAGAGGGCGGTTATCTTACCCCTGGTGCGGCAGTTTCCTACGATCCCGTTACCCAGTATGTTTTGCCGCCTAACGAAGCCTGGATACGTCAAAGCTTGGTTGATGCAATTTGTGGGCAACCGCGACGGATACTGGATTTAGGTTGCGGTACAGGTTCCACAACTCTGATGTTAAAAAAGGCTTTCCCGGAAGCGGAAGTTATTGGTTTAGACTTATCGCCTTATATGCTGGTAATGTCTGAATACAAAGCCAGAAACGCTGAGGCTAATATTCAATTTTTGCACGGCAGTGCGGAGGCTACGGGGTTTCCCGATGCGTCTTTTGACTTGGTAACAGCTTCTCTGTTGTTTCACGAGACACCACCAGAGATATCGCGTGCCATTCTGCGGGAAAGTTTTCGCTTGCTGAGGGCTGGAGGAGAGGTTTTAATACTCGATGGGAATCAGAAAACTATTCGCCAAGTTGATTGGTTGAGCGAAATTTTTGAGGAGCCTTATATTAGAGCTTACGCCGCCGATAGCGTCGATGCTTGGATGGGATCGGCAGGATTTGAAGCTGTGCAAACTCAGGACGTGTGGGCGATACACCAATTAACTAAAGGTGTTAAACCTATCCCAGTCCAGAATTCCCGGCGTACAGCGATCGCTGACATAGCTGATAATGAAGATTTGGCGGGCTTGGGTATCCCGGCTTATGGCACATTGGCATGACTTTGAAGGCAGTTCTGTTTGATTTTAACGGTGTAATTATTAAGGATGAGGCAATTCACCGGGATCTGATTGATGAAATTCTAATTTCGGAAAATCTGCGCTCAAAACCGGGGGAGTATCGACAATTTTGTTTAGGCAGAAGCGATCGCGCCTGTCTACAAAAGATTCTCACAAATCGCGGCAGAGAAGTCAGAGACGGCTATTTAACCCAATTGGTGAACCGCAAGGCTCAAGCCTACCAGCAGGCTTTGGATAAGTTGGAAGAACTGCCAATTTATCCTGGGTTAGAGGACTTTATTCAAAAGCTGCGGTTGCATGAGGTGAAACTAGCTATTGTCAGCGATGCCCTCCGCACTGAAGTAGAATTGGTGTTAAATCGCACCGGGTTACTTGAGCATTTTTCGGTTATTATTGCTGCTGACGACATCACCACCAGTAAGCCAGAACCTGATGGGTATCTCTTGGCGATAGAACGCCTCAACCTCAAAGCTTCTAATTGTCTGGCAATTGAAGATACCCCAGCCGGAATTCAAGCGGCGAGATCGGCTGGTGTACAAGTGGTGGGGGTAGCCCATACTTACCCGTTTCATATGCTCCAGCGTTGGACTAACTGGGCTGTAGATTATTTTACCGACTTAGAAGTGGAGCGGGTGCAGCAAATATTTTCCCGCACGACACCGCAGGCAACCGCAGGTTAAAAGTAAAGTGTTAGAATAGCTAAGGCAAAAAAATTAAGTTTAGATTAGGGGAATTAGCTCAGTTGGTAGAGTGCTGCGATCGCACCGCAGAGGTCAGCGGTTCAAATCCGCTATTCTCCATTTTTCTGTACATTCGCAAATTAAATGTCGTAATTTGCGAATGTACATCAGCAGAGTAGTTGATAAGGCTACTACTGTGTCCGAAGTAATAAGCGCTAACATTGAGCCAATGTTATTAGAGGATACATTATGGCTCAAGTGTCAGTCGCTACTCTCCTGCTAATAGGGTTCAGCCTGTTCGCTACTGCAACCCGCGCCCAAGAGCATACCGCTATAACTCGCCTGGTTATGCGCGATCGCACCATTACCATCACTTCAGATTCTAACGGTTTGCTATACTCAGTTAGCACACAGGATGGTACTGTGCTTAATGCCAATCTCAGAGAAGAACAGCTACAAGCAAAGTATCCTGATGTGTATGAGAATGTTCGCCCAGCCATCGCCAGTGACAAAGTGACGGACAGTGTTATCCCTTGGGCTGGGATGTAATCGTTTCTTAGATTGGCATAACCTATACAGAGATAGCCCCACTCCACTTTGACAGTGGAGTGGGGCTATCTATATATGGCTAAAAGAGTTTAGTCTTAAAGCTTAGTAGCGGTTAGAGAAATTGCTGTTTCTCCGACCACCGCCGCCACCACCACCACCAAAGGATGAACCTCGGTCTTCGCGGGGCTTGGCTTTGTTAACTTTCAGATCGCGGCCCATCCATTCAGCGCCATCAAGCGCTTCAATGGCTGCGGTTTCTTCAGCATCTGTACTCATTTCCACAAAAGCAAAGCCGCGCATGCGACCTGTTTCGCGGTCAGTAGGTAGCTGAACCCGCTTGACACTACCGTATTCTGCAAAAACACCACTGAGGTCTTCTTGTGTGACTTCGTAGGAAAGATTGCCTACATAAATTGACATAGAGTTTCTCCAAAATCAAAGCTTTGTAGAGATTTAGATTTCGGAGACAAGCCTGTCAAAACTAAAAGGAAAATGCCTGTCAATTCTAAAAACAAACGCTGCTACCGAACTTATTCTCACTTACGATACTAGCACGGTATGGAGCTATAGGGGGGAGAGCTAGAAAAACGTTACAAAACGCAACAGTTGGGATGATGAAGTAGAACAAAGCGATCGCCTGATACTATTCAAGATTGGTAAATCCTCGTCAGTAGACGATTTCAGGATTTTAAGTGTGGCAAATCCATATACCCGTTCGTGTTGGGAGTTGGGCGATCACGTGTCACAACTGGCTCCGAAAGGGATAAAGCCGAGGTTAGTTATAAGCCTCAACAAGAAAGAGAATGGGGCAGTTGGCTTACAACCCCCTAATACCAAAAACTGATTTAAAACAGATGAAACCTTTTGCTAGCCTGATTTGTAGCGTTATATATTTATTGGTATAATAATATCGAGTATGGTCAGAAATCATATTTAAGCGACAGTTATTACAGATTTTTACAGCCAAAGTTCCTTTGCCTGGGGTAGAGGGGATAATGAAACGGCGAGAAAACTGAGAAAGCGAAACCCCCTACCCTCCATCTTTGTCAAGTTATTATTCACTTTGTTAAGTATTTTGTAACTATTGTTTCAACTTGTGCGATCGCATTTTTGCTATTACCAGATAAGTTATCGTGGAAAACTAAAGGAATAATTAAGTAGAGGCGGCGAACCGTAACCACCTCCTCCCACCGTACAAATAAAACCAGTTACCACCGATTCCACCACCAAGCACAAGTATCCGCGAAAAGGAGACTGTATGACTCCCACAATGCTACGTCAGCTTTGGACTGTAATTGAGACCACTCAGGCCAATATGCTGTTGAAATTAGACGATGCCAACTTGGTACAGTGGCTACTCAAGCAGATAAAACAACAGCGATCGCTCAATTCCGATGAAGCCAACATAATGAGCGACTATCTGCACTCTAAGCTATCCTTGATTCGGGATCTGGCTCAAGAGCGTCAGTCTGTATGGCAAGAAACCCACTAGAAGGCTCTGATGGAAAAAAGAATTCTTCGGCATTAGAAAAAGAGACGCGATGAACATCGCGTCTCGAATGCTTTTATGGAGCCGGAGGGCGCGTTGGGAAAGACAGTTTCTCCGGGGGAGAATCTGGCGGTGAGATAGTCCGAGAGGAATTATCAAGTGTCCGCGACACCAAAACATAGCCCAAATAAGCGGGTAAAGACATAGCAATAACAGCTGCGATCGCATAAACCCCAGTACGCCGCCTTAACCTAGTCCCATAATGGCTACGGTAAGGGTCATAAGAAAGCGATTCCGATGGAATAATGTCCCGCATAGCGATCGCTCGCTTAAACCGCACCCGCCGATCGTCAAGTTTTTCTAACAAAATCCAGCCAGATTGCGCCTCTTCTTCACACAGCTTTTGAAAAATAGCTGAATTGCGAAACAAATCAGACGAGGCGCGCACAATTTTAAATTCCCAGCCCATCATACGCGGTTCTTTGGATGCTCCCACAGAACCGCCGTTAGAAGATAGCAACTCTGCTGGTGCGGAGTCTTGTTTAGATTCATAACGAGTCAAAGTTTCTTCCTCCTCCTCATCTTGCTGACGTGTAATCACCTGCTGCCAGCGCATCCATCCGCTCAGCATCACCGCATCCATTCCCAAACTTCCAACCAACAGGCTGCCAAAAATAACTTCGAGCATATTTCTATAGCTAATGGTTCCTAGCTAATAGCTAATGGCAATTGACAATAAGCTATTAGCTATTAGCCACTAGCCACTGACTAACGGTAAATAACCTTCCACCAAGCAATCTGAGCCAACTGTGCGCCAACGGACGCGCTCTAAGGTCAGAGCCTCGGTCATAGTTGCCAACCCCAAATCCCCCACCGGAGAGGGAGCCGTCTTACCACCGACAATTTTGGGAGCAATGAAAGCGAAAATTTTTTGCACTGCTCCTTCTGCGATCGCTCGTGCTGCTAAAGTGCCACCACATTCCCACAGCACCGAAAGTAATCCCTGCTCATATAAATATGCCATTGCCTTTGTCGGTGTCAGCCCAGTTAGCTCCACCACGGTTACACCCTTTTTCAGCAGCAGCTGTTGGAAATCCGGATTAGCTCCTTGCTCTGTTAAGACTAAAGTAGGAGCCACCCCTGTCTCCCACACATGAGCCTCTGCGGGTAAATCCAGAGATTGACTCATCACTACCCTTAAAGGATTGCGAGTCTCAGTTTGATGGCTGGTTAAGTGGGGATTATCCCGACGGACAGTATTACCGCCCACAATCACAGCATCGCAAGACCCCCGAAGAGTACGATGCACCTCATTCCGAGCATCAATGCCTGTAATCCAAGCGCTGTGTCCCGTAGTAGTGGCAATCTTGCCGTCCAGAGTCATCGCGTATTTCAAAATGCCAAACGGACGGCGGTAAAGAATGCGATGGATAAAAGCCTCATTGAGCTGCTTGCAGGCTTCCTCCTCCACTCCTACAACTACTTCTATCCCCGCCTGTCGTAATCGCTCAATACCTCCCCCTGACACGCGCGGATCGGGGTCAACCATACCCACCACCACCTTACTCACACCCGCTGCAACCAATGCTTCCGAACAGGGAGGCGTCCGTCCGTAGTGATTGCAAGGTTCCAGATTGACATAAATTGTGGCTCCTTTGGCGCGATCGCCCGCCTCCCTCAACGCAAATACTTCTGCGTGGGGATGACCTGCCCCCGGATGAAACCCTTCGCCCACAATCTGTCCATCTTTGACAATTACAGAACCTACTAGGGGATTGGGAGCCGTTCGTCCTCTGGCGCTTAGGGCTAGTTCTATGCACCGTTGCATCATGGCGCTATCATTGAGGGTTACAAGCGACTCTTGTTGGGCGTCTTTGGGAAATTTATCCATGAGTTTGCTGTCCTGGCTACACCTGAGTTTAATTAATTAAGGGGCAAGCCAGCATAAGATCGCGATGGGATATGCTGGAGGCTGTTTCTAGGCCGCAAGCGATCGCTTGTTATTTCTATAAAAATGTCTAATATAAATTCTCTTCTAAATCCTCTAAAAACTTATGTTACACCTGTTAAGGTAAATAAACGTGTCTAAAGGTTGATATCTGTAACGTCTTATGAAAGGTACAGCCCCCTCAGTTTCGCAACCACCCCAGTGTTACCAACGTCAAGCAACTTCCCCGTATTACCCAGAACTGACGGTGTTTTGTGACTTTGACGGCCCCATCGTAGATGTTTCTAGGCGCTACTACACAACTTATCAGTTAGCGTTAGGTGAAACTCAAGAGCTGTACCAAGCTCAGGATGAAATCCTGCCGATTACAATGCTCAAATTACAGCAGTTCTGGCAAATGAAGCAAGAGCGCGTCCCAGATGTGGAAATTGCCATGCGCTCTGGCTTAGCTGGAGAGCAGATAGATATATTTTTGCAGTGCGTGGTAAACATTGTGAATCAACCAGCACTGTTACAAAAAGACAAGATGCAGCCTGGGGTAAATTGGGCGCTGCCGTTGCTACATTCTCAGGGCTTTAAGCTGGTATTAGTGACGTTGCGCTCTTCATCCCAAGTCACCCAAATCTTGCAGAATTACGGTTTGGCGCGGCTGTTTAGTGGCATCTATGGAACCGAAGACGATGATGCTGCCTATGTAAACTACGCCCACGTGAAAACGCAACTTTTAGAAAAAGCTATAGCCCAACACTCTCAGCCGAACAGCGAAAGCTCATTAGCTTGGATGGTAGGCGATACCGAAGCCGACATCTTGGCAGGACAAGCAGTCTCAATTCCCACAATAGCTCTTACTTGCGGCATTCGCTCTCGCCAAAGATTACAGCAGTTTCAGCCAACTTGCATTCATAGTGACTTACTTTCAGTTGCACATTACCTGTTAGAAGTCAATAGTCTTAGACTAATGCCTAACTGCTAATTGTTAAACAATTAGCAGTTAGCAACTTTTCAAGATTGCTGCAACAAATTCATCTGCTGCCACCAACGATTCAACGGATAGTACACTACTGGGGCCCAGAGACTGCTGAGAATGGCACTAGAGAGGGCGATGCGCTGGTGATAAGTCCAAATTGCTGCCAGAGTGCGATCGCTCCCGATAGAGAACTGAATTGCGCTCACCGTCTCCGCGACAACTGCCATCGCGAACACAATTAACGCCACAGAAATAAAATCTTCTTCAATATACCGCTGCTTTTGAATCCGCGCCGTTAAAATTCCTACTACGGCCAGACTCAAAGCATGACTGGGTTCGGGTGAGGTCATTCCATCTTGGATCAGTCCCAACACCAAACCCGCTACAGCACCTTGAACAGCTGTTCGCTTCACACTCCAAGCCACCACCCAAATCAACAACCAATTGGGGGCAATTCCTAATAACTCCATTCCAGGTAGGCGAGTCGGCAAGATTAGCAAGCACAGCACCACAGAACCAACGGTTACTGCCCAGTTGACAATTTGACGCGCCCAAGGTGACAAATTAGAAACCTTAATCATTAGTCATTAGTTATTAATTATTAGTTATTAATAAATTGTGATTAGCTAATTGTTCAAGAGCCATTAACTATTAGCCAATAACTAAACAAATTTATTTGGGATATATTACCACCCACTCCAAATAACTAATCGGCGCTGTCACCTTAATAATTGCTTCAGGAGCCGGGGTTTTTTCCAAATTTACAGACTCGACGCGACCCAGTGGCAAGCCTGGAGGGAACAGTTTACTGGCAGAGGATGTTGCGACAACATCGCCCCGCCGGACATCCGGCACTTTGTCAAAAAACTGCATCACCACTCTATTAGAGCCGTAGCCCCGAATATAACCCATAACGCGGCTGCGGCTAACCACCGCACCCGCGCGACTGCTAGGGTCGCTAATCAGCAAGACGCGGCTGGTATGGGATGTCGCTTCCACGACGCGACCTATCAAGCCACCTGTACCCATAACAATAAAGTCTTTTTGGATGCCATCTTCAGTGCCACGTCCCAAAGTGACCTGTTGCCACCAATTGTCCGGGGTACGCCCGACTATTGGCGCCGTTATCGCCTTCTGTTTCCTTTGTTGTACATAACCTAGAAGCTCTTGTAACTTCTGATTTTGGTTTTGCAGTTCGGTCAGGCGATCCTGCAATTCTTGTACGCGGGCATTCTCTCTAATCTCTTGTGGCGGGGCTTCAGTTTGAAAGGGGCGGGTAAGCAACTGGTAAACCTCAAACATGGCTGCCCCTTGGGTTTGCCGGAGGAACCAGGCACTCCCAATAGCTGCCCCCGCCACCATAACTTGTATGCCGTGCCGAACCCACCAGCGACGCAGTGTATACATTTAGCTATCAGCTTTTTGTCTGTTATTCGTTGTCTGTTATTCGTTGTCCGTTGTTCGTTGTCCGTCGTTCATTGGCGTTTGAAAGTTTGAAGGTTGGAAAGTTGTCGCCTGACAACTTTTCAACGTTTCAACATTCCAACTTTTGCCTGACTACTGACCACTGACCGCTGATTGCTACATACTGCGCGATCGCCCACTAAAGACCCGCTCCAATTGTTTGAAGTTCTCTAACACTCTACCTGTCCCCAGCACCACGCACGACAGCGGATCTGCCGCTACGTGAGTAACAATTCCCGTTTCGTGGCTGATTAGCGTATCAAGCCCCTTCAACAAAGCACCACCACCAGCCAGCATGATACCTCTGTCGATAATGTCGGCTGCTAGTTCCGGAGGAGTTCGTTCTAAGGTTCGCTTCACCGCATCCACAATCACTGAAAGCGGTTCAGACATACTTTCGCGAATTTCCGGCCCCTTGATAGTAACAGTTCGGGGCAAGCCAGAGAGCAGGTGTAAACCCCTCACCTCCATGATTGCCTCTTCATCAAAACTGGTGGGGTAGGCAGAACCAATCTGAATTTTGATTTCTTCAGAGGTACGTTCCCCGATTACCAGGTTGTGGACTTTTTTCATGTACTGCATGATAGCTTCGGAAAGCTCATCACCAGCCACGCGCACCGACTCACTTAAAACCGTTCCTTGTAAAGAAAGCACGGCAACTTCAGTTGTGCCGCCACCAATATCAATGATCATGTTACCCGTAGGCTCTGCCACTGGTAGTCCAGCGCCAATAGCCGCAGCAACAGGCTCATCAATCAGGTAAACATCTCTGGCACCAGCCTGAGATGCTGCCTCCATAACGGCTCGGCGTTCTACGCCAGTGACACCTGAAGGAATACCGATTACAATCCGAGGAGAGACTAATGCTCTGCCTTCATGAACCCGCCGGATAAAATGCTTAAGCATTAGCTCGGCAGTGTCGAAGTCGGCAATGACACCATCGCGAAGGGGCCGCAAGGCCACCACATTGCCGGGAGTTCTTCCCAACATTTTTTTCGCATCTTCCCCCACGGCCAGCGGGGTTTTAGTGTCCATATCCATAGCAACCACAGAGGGTTCTTGGAGAACAATCCCTTTGCCGGATACATAGACCAGGGTATTAGCAGTACCCAAGTCGATACCCATGTCCCGGGATAAGGAAAAGCGACTGAAAAGACCCACTCGTTTCTACGCCCCCAAAATGAAATGCTGTTGTGTGTGACGGAATCTTAACGGAAATGGAACCGAGGTGGATTCTATTACGTTTTCTATCCTGAGTCTAGTCACGAAGAAGAATTCTTTATGTAAATTTGCCTCAAACTGATTTCCAAGCATGATTCTAATCGTCCAAGAGTAAATCAGGATAAAGTTAATTTGAGACTAAGATTTCAGTTCGCTAAAGTATAATTGACCATACGTAAGTACAAATGTACTAAAAAATTCTTATGACTCTAAATGTTGTAACCCTGGTAGGGCGTGTAGGTGGAGATCCGGATGTTAAGTATTTCGAGTCAGGGAGCATTAAGTGTAAGCTGACGCTGGCAGTAAGAAGACGATCGCGCAATAACGACCAGCCGGATTGGTTCAATTTAGAACTTTGGGGTAAAACGGCGGAAGTAGCTGAAAACTTTGTCCGTAAGGGCAGCTTGATTGGAGTGCAAGGCTCGTTAAAGTTTGATACTTGGAGCGATCGCAACTCAGGAGCTACCCGTTCTACACCCGTCATTAAGGTGGATCACCTGGATCTATTGGGTTCTAAGCAAGACACTGATGCTAGTGCGGGCAGCTATAACGATAGCGAGTTCTAAAAATTAAAAATTCAAAATTTAAAAAGAAGAATTTCCCTTTTAAATTTTGAATTTTTAATGCTTTATCCCTAGATTAATAACTAATTTGCAGGGTAACTGATGCCTCTACCTCTTGCTCACCGCCAATTACCGGAGTAGTTTTTGCTAGAGTCTCAGACCGCATAGCCATATCAGCTATGGGTATTGGCCGTGGCGGCGGTACAACAGCGCCATTGACTTGAATGTTGACGATTTCCCTACGAGTGAGATTTAGGGAACTCAAAACAGCATCAGCTTGGGCTTGGGCATCTTGGGTAGCTTCGCGTAGAGCTTGTTTTTGAGCAGACGCGATCGCGCTATCATCAGCTACAAAACTTATACCATCAATCCGGGTTGCCCCTGCTTTAACTGCCTCGTCCAGAAGAGTTCCGGCTTTTTGAGTATCAATCCGAAAGCTGACAATATTGGTAGCACTATACCCAGTTAGACGCTGGACATTGTTCTCGTAGCTGTAAATCGGATTGAGGCTAATGCCAGTAGTTTCTAATTTCTCCACATTGCGAGATTTTAGCAGCTCCACCACAGCAGCTGAGCGTCGGGCAGCTTCCTGCTGCACATCCGCCGCAACTTTCCCCTGAACTTCCACCCCCAGCCGCACCTGCGTCAAAGTTGTGGGAATATTTTCGACACCTCGCCCACTAACAGTCAGGGTTCGCAGCATTTTTTCTTGGGCAACAGCTCTTGTAGCAATACTCAAGCTAAGCACACTCAATACTAACGATATCAGCCCAGCCTGCTTCCAAAAACTAGACGCAAAGGTTAAATTCATAGATTCTCCTCACAGACATAACCGCTTGTAATGCAGTTTGAATGTTCTCACTGTGCCACTACAGCAGCCAGAAAGTGTAAACAGTTACAGTTTTGGCAACTGAACTAAAGATACTTTTAAGGCGATCGCACTAGCCGGTAAAACAAGTATTTATACTCAATAATAAAAACCAAGCTCAAATCCAACTAATTAGGCTGAGTGAAGAATCGCTAAGAGCGATCGCACACCCTTGAGAGCAATCATCTTGTAGCCTAGTTCACTCCAATTCCATAGCCGAATCGACGCAGGGATTTGTAAAGAAGCTTGTACAGTGAGAAGAATGAATTATGCAGACCCAATGGAGATAGTTTCAACTGCCTGGGTGAATTTTATCACCCCATTCTCATTTCCACTTTGGAACAAAACCATTCCTGTGCTGGCAACAGCAACACCAGAAGCAGAAAACGCCCCACTCGTCCTAGCAGGGGTACTGCTGAGTTTAGTCGTAATTTACCTTGCCAGCAAAATCGGGGGAGAATTATCTAACAACATCGGCTTACCACCCGTCTTAGGCGAACTCGTCGGAGGCGTGGTGGTGGGTGTCTCCGCCCTGCATCTGCTGGTATTTCCAGAAAGCGGCGCAGACAGTTCCAGTTCTGTAATTATGTCTTTCCTCCAATCCACTGGAGGGTTAAGCCCCGACGCAGCGGTAGACGTGTTTCAAACCCAAAGCGAAGTCGTGTCCGTTCTGGCAGAACTGGGCGTGATCATTTTGCTATTTGAAATTGGACTGGAATCGAATTTCAGGGAACTGATGGATGTTGGTATCCAGGCGTTACTCGTAGCAGTAGTCGGGGTAGCAGTGCCATTTGCCGCAGGCACTGCGGGACTGATGATCTTGTTTGGCATTCCAGCGGTGCCAGCGATTTTTGCGGGTGCAGCTTTGACTGCAACCAGTATTGGTATTACCTCCAAAGTTCTATCAGAACTAGGGCGTCTTAATTCCAAAGAAGGTCAGATTATTCTTGGCGCTGCCGTCATAGACGACGTGATCGGTATCATCGTCCTGGCAGTGGTGGCAAGTCTTGCCAAAACTGGCAAAGTGGACGTAAGTAACGTTTTCTATCTGATTATCAGCGCCAGTGCTTTCTTGATCGGTGCGATTCTGCTTGGCAAAGTCTTCAACAAATCTTTTGTGATCATTGCCGAGAAACTCAAGACACGCGGTAGCTTGGTCATACCAGCATTCATCTTCGCCTTTATAATGGCTTATCTTGCCGCCGCCATCCATTTAGAAGCCATACTCGGAGCTTTTGCGGCTGGCTTAGTCTTAGACGAAACGGATAAGCGTAAAGAGTTGGAAAGGCAAGTGTGTCCCATTGCCGATATGTTTGTGCCGATTTTCTTCGTCACGGTAGGAGCCAAAACAGATTTAGGCGTACTCAACCCAGCTGTTCCTAGTAACCGGGAGGGTTTGATAATTGCCATTTTCCTTATCGTAGTGGCGATTGTCGGAAAGGTTGTTACTGGTCTTGCAGTATTTGGTCAACCCCAGATTAATCGATTAGCGATCGGTGTCGGAATGATTCCTAGAGGCGAAGTAGGATTAGTCTTTGCTGGTGTCGGTTCCGCCAGTGGTGCTTTGTCTGAAGCCACAGAAGCCGCGATTATTATGATGGTCATCTTGACAACCTTCTTAGCACCCCCGTTATTAAGGTTTGTGTTTCAAGAGGCTCCCGCAGTTCCGGTTAAGGAGAGTGATTAACTGGGGGCGGGGACTGGGGGCTGGGGACTAGGTAAGACTTTTTCTCAATTCCCAATTCTTAATTCCCAATTCCCAATTCCCAATTCCCAATTTCCTGTAACTGCTACCCACAGATAACGAACAACTAACAAATAAAGGCTTTTAGAGAAACTTAAGTCATTGTCTCAACGTCCTTGGGGCGTGACTCAATGAATTCAAAAGTTTTCTCGCTAGAGAGAATTTTGAGTAACCGATGTAGCGATGGGCAGCATAAGGACACTTAATTGCCAAACACCAGGGGTAAAAATTTACGATACATGAATCCAGTTCGATAGGGCATCTCCAAAGATGGCAAGTAAAATCAGCCATTCCTGCTTAATGTTCTGCATTGCTGCCGCAGTCGTGGTATCGTTCAACCCAGTCTAAAATCATTAACTTGGCTACGCCATGCCCCGGATGCGACTTGATCGCACCCGAAATAGGACTAGAGCGTACAGACCGCTTTAACTCGGTCTTTACCTTTCTTTTGGAGAAACGATAGTGAGACTTTACTGGCTATTACCCAGTTGTTTGAGCCTTTTTCTGGTTACATCTCCCGCTTTTGCGGCAAAACTGGTTTCGTGGCGTTTTGATACTAATCAAAACCGGCTGGATTTTAGGACTGACGATGGAGTGCAGCCGAAAGCGCAGCTTTTGGCTAATCCTTCACGTCTGGTAATCGATTTGCCTGGTACAACTTTCGGACGCCCAACGGTAACTCAGCAGTTGGCGGGGGCGTTACGCAGTTTGCGGGTGGGACAGTTTGAGGGTAATGTTACTCGCCTGGTAATTGAATTAGACCCTGGTTACACGCTTGATCCGGAGCAAGTAGTCTTTCAGGGAGCTTCCCCCAGTCAGTGGTCGGTACAATTACCAAAACCTCAACGAGTTTCACAATTACCAAATTCTTCTGCTAGACCAACTCTGGTAAATTCTTCGTTCTCCTCGATACGGCCAACTTCTCCCAGTAAGCCAACTTTGGGAAATTTGTCGCCGTCGTCTGGATTCAATCGATCTTTAAGCAGTCAAGCAGCCGCCAGCCCAGCTGGGTCGGTTGCTCAAATTGAAGATATACAGGTGACGAATGATGGGTTTTTCCTGCGGACGAATGGCGATCGCCCTTCAATTATTAAGGTAAAGCGGAGTAGCGATCGCCGCAATATTACCTTTGACATCCAAGGCGCTACCATATCCCGTAGTCTCTCATCGCCAGAGTCGCGGGTGAATCGCTATGGTGTCAGTCGCATTCTCTTATCTCAGGTGGATACTTCACCTTCAGTCGTCCGCGTGACGATGAACGTGACCAAGGAAAGTCCCGACTGGCAGGCAAGCGTCAGCGGTTTTGGCGGTATTGTCCTATTACCGCAGGGAACTACTGCTGGAAGCATTGAAAGCCCGACTTTGGCTGGCAATCAGCCTTCTCCTTTCAATCCCCCAACTCGAACGGTGCCAACAACGCCAACAACGCGCCGCGACGGTGAGGTGGCAACGATTCAGTCGGTTGAACTCTCCGGAACTCAGTTATTCATCAGAGCAGATCGGTCTGTAAAATTTACTGGTAAATGGGATGGCTCAGCTGGGGCCTACCGAATTACTATTCCTTCTGCGACTCTGGCTGAAAGAGTCAAAGGGCCAACTCTAGATGCTAGGACTATGGTGCGGCGGGTGCGTCTTGTACAGCAAGACCCTCGTACTGTAGTAGTTCTGGTGCAACCGGGAGATGGGGTGCAAATTGGGGAACTCAATCAGCTGACTGACCAGCTATTAGCACTACAGCTGCAACGTGGTCGCTTTAGTTCGGTGCTTCCCCGTCCTGATACAATTCCTGTCCCGGCACCGGAAACTAATAATCCCCCAGAGTTTTCCCCCCGCCCTCGTAACGGACGATTGGTGGTGGTGGTAGACGCCGGACACGGAGGCAAAGATCCCGGAGCTATCGGCGTTGGTGGGCTCAGGGAGGTGGATGTCATTTTGCCGATCGCACGGCAGGTGGAGGCTTTGCTAGAGCGGCAGGGTGTTCAGGTGGTGATGACGCGAAAGGATGACTATTTCGTAGACCTGCAACCGCGTGTGACAATGGCTGAACGGGCAAACGCCGATTTGTTTGTCAGTATCCACGCCAATTCAATTGGTGGTCGTCCAGATGTGCAAGGGGTAGAGACTTACTATTACTCTAGCGGCGGACGTTTAGCTCGAAGCATTCACAACAGCATTTTGCAGGCTACCGATGCTAAAGATAGAGGGGTGAGGCAGGCGAGATTTTATGTACTTAGAAAGAGTTCTATGCCATCTGTGTTAGTAGAAGTTGGTTTTGTTAGTAACCGACAAGAGGCGGCGAAACTTGGCTCACCTGATTACCAGAGTCAGATGGCACAAGCGATCGCTCGCGGTATTCTACAGTACATTCAACAAAATCTTTAAGCCTCGGTTAAGAGCCTTGGTTCGTGGTGAGTGGGGAGTGATCGATTGAAAATGAACAACAAACAAGAAGGACACATAAATGGACAAAAAAGCAATGAAATATTACAAAGAAGCAGAATAGGCGTTTTTGATAGCGGTGTCGGTGGTCTGACTGTATTGAGAGAACTCTACCGACATCTGCCTAATGAGTCGATTCTTTATTTTGGCGATACGGCTCGACTGCCCTACGGTACCCGCTCTCAAGCTGAAATTTTGCAGTTTGTGCGCGAAATTCTGATCTGGATGGTAGATCAGGGTGTCAAAATGGCGATTATGGCTTGCAACACCAGTTCCGCTCTGGCGCTGGAGGCAGTGCGGTCTGAGTTCGACCTACCAATCTTAGGGGTCATCTTGCCTGGAGCGCGTGCTGCTGTTGGCCTGGGTAAACGGATTGGTGTGATTGCTACCCCAGCCACGGCTGCCAGTAATGCCTATCGCCGCGCTATTTTAGAAGTTGATGCTACTGTCTGTGTCTGGCAAGTCGGTTGCCCAGAGTTTGTGCCGCTCATTGAGCAAAACCGCATTTATGACCCCTATACTTTGGAGGTAGCGCGGGAGTACCTAGCACCTTTGCTACAATATCGGATCGACACGCTGGTTTACGGTTGCACCCACTATCCTCACTTGGCACCGATTCTTAGGACAATTCTGCCCAGGTCGGTTAACCTTTGCGATCCAGCAGTTCACGTAGTTTCCGCTGCTTCACAAGAGCTTGATTTATTGGGATTGAGAAATGTTCGCCCTCCTTTGGCAACTCGATTTGCGGTTAGCGGCTGTCCCGAACAGTTTGCCAAACTGTCCGTACAGTGGCTCGGCTGCACTCCAGAGGTTGAAAAAGTTTATTTACCAGCAATGCTACACCGACAATTACCCTAAGCTTGCTGTTAGCAGTCGAATTTAGGCTGCTAACAACAAGCTTGTTGTCCGTAAGTGCGATCGCTAGGGCGCAGATTTCGTTCTTCCTGCACCCTTAACAGTCCGCTGCGCCAAAATCAACAGCAGATACACTGTTAACAAATAACCAGTAGCTAGAACGGGAATAATCAAAGGCATATCATTATACGTCATAACGTCACTAACAACTAAAGGATGGTGAATTTTTATAACAAACTTTTGAATAGCAAACTTGGCTCACGCTATGGTTGAGCTTATTGCTGCCTATGAAAATTTTGGGTATTCGTTTCCGACCCCTAAAATTTTTAATCGATTAATGCCAGTCCCTAGAAGTACAGTTGAAAATCTAAGATTTTCAACTGTACTTCACCTAGCAAAGCTCCCTATAAAGAAAGCTACTCGCAAGTCTTTCATTTTTCTGACGGCTGTTATCCCCAGCGCTAATGCACTGTGAGATTATGCAGGAAGCCAGAAATGCTACTGCCTACCAAAAACCGTCATAACTACTCATCACAGACACACCAAAAGCGTGACCTGTAATTTTTCTACTCAGTAAGTCTATGAAGTTATTCAAATCCTTACATACTAGAGTAACACAATATCCTCAGTGGTTAAAGCCGTTTTTTTTATATACTTTACAAATCGATACAATTTCAGAAAAAGCCTTGGTCAGCATCTTCTAACCAATAAAACCTTCCCTGTACGGGATCATTAGCTTAAAATAAATGACAAGAATGTAAAATTTCGTAACTAACGCCTGAATGGCTAATCCATGACCTCAGTCACTACCCTCTTTGCCCCTGTTGAAGCTGACCTACGTGTTCTCACGGAGAACTTGAAAAAATTGGTTGGTGCGCGTCATCCCATCCTCTATGCGGCGGCAGAACATCTATTCGGGGCGGGAGGAAAGCGCGTCAGACCCGCAATTGTCCTACTGATATCACGGGCTACGATGCTAGATCAAGACATCACGCCACGTCACCGAAGGTTAGCAGAAATTACAGAGATGATTCACACCGCAAGCCTGGTACATGACGACGTAGTAGATGAATCGGAAATACGACGGGGTGTGGCTACGG
Organism: Funiculus sociatus GB2-C1; assembly: GCF_039962115.1. Taxonomy (NCBI): domain Bacteria; kingdom Bacillati; phylum Cyanobacteriota; class Cyanophyceae; order Coleofasciculales; family Coleofasciculaceae; genus Funiculus; species Funiculus sociatus. Next base: position 89,308 of record NZ_JAMPKJ010000010.1, read on the forward strand.
TTCACAGTCGGTTTGGCAACCGCATAGCTGTGTTAGCGGGGGATTTCTTATTTGCCCAATCTTCTTGGTACTTGGCAAATCTAGATAACCTGGAAGTGGTCAAGCTACTCTCAGAAGTGATTATGGATATGGCAGAAGGAGAAATTCAGCAAGGGCTGAATCGGTTTGACACGAGTTTGTCGATTGAGGCTTATCTGGAGAAAAGTTACTATAAAACAGCCTCGTTAATTGCCAACAGTGCCAAGGCTGCTGGTTGCTTGAGCGATGTGTCGCCGGAAGTGGCGGATAATTTGTATTGCTATGGGCGTCACCTTGGGTTGGCTTTCCAGATCGTAGATGATATATTTGACTTCACAGGCTCGACAGAAGCGTTGGGCAAACCAGCCGGGTCTGACTTAAAAAGTGGTAATCTCACCGCACCCGTATTGTTTGCTTTAGAAGAAAAACCTTACTTAGAGGTGCTAATCGAGCGAGAGTTTACCCAGGATGGGGATTTAGAAGAAGCGATCGCGCTGATAATGGAAGCGAAGGGCATTGAGCGATCGCGCGAATTAGCCTCACATCATGCTCAACTCGCCGTCCAACAATTAGCTTCTCTACCCACCTCAGAATGCCATCAAGCCCTGATTGATATGGCTGAATACGTGTTGAGTCGCCTTTACTAGGGGCTGGTTGTAGTGGTTGTACTGGGAACTATAAGAGTGAGGTAGAGATAAGGGTTAACTCCTCTCTCTACGAATGAAGAATTATTAATTCCTAACTCATAACTTGTTCCCTAGTCCCCAGTCCCCAGTCCCTAGTCCCTAATATCCTGTATGCAACCTAACTGGCAAACCGCCAAAACTTACGAAGACATCCTATATCACAAAACAGACGGCATCGCCAAAATTACCATCAATCGCCCCCACAAGCGCAACGCCTTTCGCCCCAAAACTGTTTTTGAACTTTACGATGCTTTCTGCGATGCCCGTGAAGATACCAGCATCGGCGTAGTTTTATTTACCGGGGCTGGCCCTCACACAGATGGCAAATACGCTTTTTGTGCTGGTGGCGATCAAAGCGTGCGGGGTCAAGCTGGATATGTGGATGATGATGGCATCCCGCGCCTCAACGTCCTCGATTTGCAACGCCTGATCCGTTCGATGCCCAAAGTTGTAATCGCCCTTGTAGCTGGTTACGCTATTGGTGGGGGACACGTTTTGCACTTGATTTGCGACCTTACCATCGCCGCAGATAATGCTATTTTTGGGCAAACTGGCCCGAAAGTCGGTAGCTTTGATGGTGGATTTGGTGCCAGCTACCTCGCCCGGTGTGTCGGACAAAAAAAAGCGCGAGAAATTTGGTTTCTCTGCCGCCAGTACAGCGCACAGCAGGCGTTGGAAATGGGTTTAGTAAATTGCGTTGTGCCAGTGGAACATCTGGAGACGGAAGGTATCCAGTGGGCTAGTGAAATTTTAGAAAAAAGTCCGATTGCGATTCGCTGTCTGAAAGCTGCCTTTAATGCTGACTGCGATGGTCAAGCGGGGTTGCAAGAACTTGCTGGTAATGCCACCTTACTCTATTACATGACCGAGGAAGGAGCCGAGGGGAAGCAGGCGTTTCTCGAAAAGCGATCGCCTGATTTCCGTAAATACCCTTGGTTGCCCTAATAGTGTATTGCATAGTTCATGGTTCGCCCTACAAGAGCAATGAATCATGAACTGAGACCAGTACCTCCAACTTATGAAATCAAAAGTCGCACTTTTGTTTAAAAAAGTGCGACTTTTGGGAGAGGTAATATTTATTTTTTATGGCATATATATTTATCAAGATATCCTGCTTGGGATAGCTTGCGATTGGCAGTTTAGTCACACAAGCAGTACATCATCTGCTGATTGTTGGTCAGTAGAGGAGTTCTCTTGCTCCTCGCTTGGTTGCTGAGAACAAGCGAGCGCGCATTTCGATGAGGTTGATTGCTGCACCCGCAAATTTTCATCTTGCCAGCGCATAATTCCTTCCAAACTTTCCCATGAAGGAGCAAAGGCTTTTAGCGCTAATGAACACGCTATCCAGCTAGCTCGAACTGGTACCCCAAGTTGCTGACAAACACCACCACGTCGTCCCTCCGGCTTGTAATATTGACAATACCGGCAGGCAGAAGTCATAGAATTTACAGTCTTCATGGGAATCCTCTTGAGGGAATTTTTTCTTCTATGTCTTATATTAAAATTCCCTATAAACGGTCAAAGAACCCTGAATCAAGCAATCTATTATCCTGCCTATGTTCTACGATCCCCGCTGCAAAAAACGGCTTTATATTTTCTTAATTTTCTTGTGATAAACATACATAAACATACATAAATAGGCTCTTCAATCAGAATATAAAATTTAGGTAATAATACTGATTTAAATAGAAACCTGATGGGGATCAAGACAAACGTTAAGGGTATGCGTTTAAGAAAAAACCTAATTTAATTTCAAATAGGGGCAGAAAAACGTTTAATTGAAGGGAATAATTCTGCAAAAAAAATACTTAATGTAGACATTAGATGTTTAAGTAGGCATTGGCGTTAAATGGTGCGATCGCGATCGCGCTCATTTTTATCTTACTTTTGGGAGTAGGCGGAATGCAACAGAGACGGTAAACAAAGCGGTAGCAGCACCTAAAGATAACAAATGTAACTGTCCAAGTAACCCTGAGCAGTTACATTTAAAACAAAAAAAACATAGTAGGGGAAAACTAGCGTTGCCATTTATGGACGGCACACAGAGCGCAAACGTTCCAGCGCTGGAGTTCCCCTGGGGGTGTGGGACACTGACACTGGGGACAAAGAGGTGAGAGATGCGATCGCTCCCGCATTACCGATTCCCAATGTTGAAAAGCAGCTTTTGGCTCTTTTAGCTCAGGCTTCTTGTCAGAAAGTGCTGCCGAAGACATCCCCTCAACCCGACTGGGATGCTCTTGCCAAGTCACAGATTGTTCCTCAGCATAGGGAGAGCGGCTAGAGGCAGATTTGTTCTGCCATTGAGCTGTCGAAAAGCGAATATCCACCAACTGGCTGCTCAACTTAGCATTCAACTTTTGCAAAATCCGCTGACGCTCAAAAGTAAGAGTTTGCGCCCAAGCAGCACCGCTGGTTGCAACCGATAGCACTCCCCGCGATATCGAAATTGGTCGCGTCTGGGCTGCCACCGCTACCCCCACCACCTCAGTCCAACACTTGAGCAAACGCTTAAATTCTTGTTGAGCCTGCCACGCCGCCTGATTTTCGATACTGTCTAAGATATGGTTAAGAGATTTAAAAGACATTGTTGTAATACCTAGTTAAATGGCAGAATAATCAGCCATCAGGTTTGATCGTACCGAACTAACGCCAGACTACAAATTACGGTTACGGTTGCCTAGAAGCCGAAAAAAGCGTCTAATGAATAGGCAAAGCAGCTCTCCAAGATTCGTCAGTTGCAACAGCTATGAGTCAAGGTCATTCGGTTGAATCTTCTAGTCGCTCCTCTTCAGCCCAGTCCATTAACCCAGCCTTGCAGGCGGCTCTGGGCAGTCTCGACGTGCATCTAGAAGAGGAATTATCCAGATATCGGCGCGAACGGGCAGGGCGGGGCGTGCCGCCAAATCGTGGCATGGGTCACAACCAGGTTCGCAAACCCATCGACATGATTTCCGTAAACGCCACGGGCGGCAGGAATCCATCCCCAGCTCCAAAAGAGGCTTATTCCACCCCAGCAATACCAGCAAGCGAACCACCACTGGCAGCACAGGAAATCAAGGCAGTTGAACAAACACACAAGGAGCCGATAGAGACACATAGCGCAGCAATGCCGTCTTTTAACTTAGCCGCTGCCTCAGATATACCCATTCCTAGAGCGCCGGAAGCAGCACCACCAGAGGTGCCAGCACCGCCGGAACCTATCGACCAGGCAGCAACCACTATCCAGCCGGATGACTATCTGGAATCTTCCGAGCAACTGCTACGAAGCCTTGCACAGGAAGAAGCGGCAGCTCGGTCACAACGTAGTTTTCTGGACAATATTCTTACTCCCTTGGGGGTTGGTTCCCTGTTACTTTTGCTGTTTTCCACAGCCATGCTGGGCTATGTGGTGACAAATCCATCGACTCTGAGTTCTCTGGGACTAGATCGATTCTGGAAGTCATCCACTCCTACTGTGGCTCAAAGTCCGACAGCAACGACTCCCCAAACAAATGCCTCACCAGCAACCGATACAGGGAAACCCAACGGGCCAGACCTTTCGTCGGATGAATTTAAGGACTTGAATTTGGACACACTGAGTACGTTGAAACCTACTCCTAGTTCATCATCAAGAACCCCTCAGGTGGCAGTACCTAGCCCTCAAGTATCGGTACCACCTATTGCCCCCTTACCCAATCCTCCTGCTATTGAATCTACTACTGATGTGCCGTCAGGAACAGGGGCGATAGTGCCAGTAAGACCCCCCGCCCCTCTACCAGTATTGCCCGCGCGATCGCCTGTTGCTGCCACAACTCCCTCGGCACAACCAAGCGCTTCCCCAACGGTAACGGAACCTGCCCCACCGAATCCGGAAGGGTTCTACTATGTGGTAGTGAAATACAACGGGCCATCCTCCTTTGAGGAGGCGCGGAAAGTTGTACCTGATGCCTATATGTCACCCCAAGGAACCCAAATTTATCTAGGAGCCTTTAAAAAAGATTCTGAGGCTAAAACATTGGTGACAGAACTTCAAAAACAAGGGATTTCTGCATCGGTCTATCAGCCTTAAGCTGGAGGTGGCAAGCTTTGTAGGTGACATAGCATTCAGTTAACGTTTCTAACGTGTCCGCGATCGCTAATGTCTTGATTATTCAGTAGCCGACCGGAGAGCCACCAACACTAAATCCAAGCGTCGTGAATGGAGACTTGAGATGGGATTGATCGACCGCATTCTGCGAGTAATTCGAGCCAACATTACCAATTTGATTGGAAAAGCGGAAGATCCAGAAAAAGTGTTGGAAGAAACGGTTTTGGAAATGCAGGAGAATTTGATTCAACTGCGCCAAGCTGTGGCTCAAGCGATCGCTACTCAAAAACGTACTGAGCGGCAATACTCTCAAGCGGAAAACACCGCCTCTGAATGGTATGATCGCGCCCAACTAGCACTCTCTAAAGGCGACGAGAACTTAGCCAGACAAGCTTTGACCAAGCGCAAAGGCTATCAAGAAACAGCAGAGGCAATGCGCGAGCAAATAGACCAGCAAAGCCAGATGGTTAACCGGCTCAAACAAGATATGCGATCGCTAGAAGCAAAAATCTCCGAAGCCAGAACCAAAAAAGATATGTACATCGCTCGCGCTCGTTCTGCCCAAGCTAGTGCGAAAATTAACGAAATGATCGGCGGCGTGAATACCACCAGTACCCTGACCGCCTTCGAGCGCATGGAAGATAAAGTTTTGCAACTAGAAGCACAAAGTGAAGCGATCGCTGAACTCGGAACTGACGATTTGCAAAAGAAATTTCTGACGCTGGAAGATGCTGGTGAAATTGACACCGAATTAACCGCCATGAAAGCTCAACTTGGTCAAGGCACCCAAACACCGCAATTGCCGTCTACTCAAAGCGTCACCCCAGATCCTAGCTTAGATCCTGAATTACAAAAAATCCGCTCCCAATTGGAAAGTTCTTGATCTGGAAGCTACCGATTTTGTTGTGAAGTTTCTAGACTAGAAAGAAAAGCGATCGGTCTTTAACAATTCCTAAAGGTTGTGTGAGTCATTTTTGCATACCACCCTAGACTGGAAATGGTGTTACCAAGAATTGCTGACAGCACAACCAACGGAAAAACTGATCTACTAAATTGAACTTGCTCTTTTCTACTCCATAGAGCCTGCAAAATACCTACTTTAGTACACGCCAAGAGGATAAACAGCGTCATGGGATTATTTGATCGCATTAGCCGAGTCGTCCGAGCCAACCTAAACGACGTGGTGAGCAAGGCTGAAGACCCAGAAAAGATTCTGGAGCAGTCTATCATCGATATGCAGGAAGACCTGGTGCAGTTGCGTCAGGCAGTTGCCAGATCCATTGCCGCTCAAAAACGGACTCAGCAACAGTATAACCAAGCCCAAACTGAAGCAAACAACTGGCAACAACGCGCTCAGCTAGCTATCCAAAAAGGCGATGAGAATCTTGCTAGAGAGGCGCTGGTACGCAAGAAGACACACGCCGAAACAGCTGGCACCCTGAAAACCAGCCTGGATCAGCAAACGACTCAGGTGGATGCCCTCAAGCGCAACTTAATTGCTCTAGAAAGTAAGATTTCTGAAGCCAAGACTAAGAAGGATATGCTTAAGGCACGGGCGCAAGCTGCTAAAGCCAACGAGCAGCTACAAAACACCGTGGGACGCTTGGGAACCAGCACCGCGATGGGAGCCTTTGAGCGCATGGAAGAAAAAGTTTTGGAACTGGAAGCTCGTTCCCAGTCAGCGCAAGAACTTACTGGCAATGCTTTAGAAGAGCAATTTGCCATGCTGGAATCCGGCAATGACGTTGATGATGAATTAGCAGCGTTGAAAGCTCAGATGTCTTTAGGCCCTGCAACGGCATCAGGAGGCGCACTACCAGCAGCTAAACCAACTTCTACCTCGTCACCTAATGCCGCAGTTGATAACGAGTTAGAAGACCTGAAAAAGCAATTGGATAACCTCTAAGCTGAGGCTTTATGAGACACTAAAAGCGTCAGATTGTAGGTTGGGTAATGCGATCGCATTACCCAACTTTGGCTTTATAATGTAGGGTTTCTTACCAGAAGAGCCGGAAATTTATTTCCCGGCTCAAAGCTCAAACCTGTTAAAAGTTGAAATCAATATTCAACAAGCAGTTGAGCCAGATGAAAAATTATTAATTATCAACCTTATCTTTCTGTTGGTGTTGGCGTTTTAGCAATGAACCAACACTGAAGGCACCAAACATTACAACACCTAATGTAGTAGAAGCTTCGGGTACATCGGCGGCTGAAACACTAGCTTGGTTACTAAAACTACTTTGTCTAAAAGCAAAAGTGGCTTCAGGAACAGGAGTCAAAGGATTAATTAAAAAATCATTGACATTGTTGGCAATTAGTTGATGCAAACGCACGTCATTATCAATGCCGAGGTGAACGATATTTTGGTCGTTGAACAGTTCCTCAACGTTTATATTGTCGGCACCCTTAACATTTTTTTGTACCGCTGGCGTTACTGCCCTTTCTATAACTTTTTGTGTTAAAGAGCCGCCGGGATAGCTGGGATTCCGCTGAAAATAATTAAATCCTTTGCTCACATTGTCCGGTACCTTATCATCAGAAATACCCACGGAATCAATTTGAACTAGCAGATTAATTGGCTGGGGTGCTGGAAAATTTTTAGCAAACACAGACGCTGCATTTCCGCCTAAGCTGTATCCGATTATCCCTATAGAACTAAGGTTATCGAAACTTTGGAGATAGTTTAATGCGTCGCTTGACTGCGCGTATGTAAAAACTCTGCTGTCGAAGGGTCGAGCAGAATTGCCCCCAAACTGGTTCTGTAATAGGGTATTAAGTATATTCAAACCAGTCTGCGGATTAGCAGGGTCTTCGCCGAATCCGGTGAATAACGCGATCGCAGTGCGTGGAGTGTTGGGCGAATCGCTATCTCCAGACAAGCTTACCGCTATTGCCCCATCAGGCAACAGAGCAAGCAAAGTCACAGGAAATGTGTAAATAAACGCCTTGGCGAGTGTAAAACAAACTCTGGGAAAGAACATTGCCTCGTTTTAATAATGAATTTTAAAGCAGCTATTTTCAGCGCTGAACAAGCTTGACTATCCAAAAATTAGAATAAATGTAGGGGCAATGACTCTACCCTGAGCGATAGAAGCGGACTACCATGTACTTTCCTTGGCTGAAGCGAAACTCCTACAGACCGGAAAAGACCGCCTGTACTTTTTTCAGGGTAAAATTCGGTCTATTGTAGAAACAGCAAGCAGCAGGGTTGATACCTGCCTAATGGGTTAGTGCAATCAAAATAGTGTTAGATGGTAGGTTGCGATGAGCACCAGTATTATTTCTATTACAGATACCGAATTTGAAACGGAAGTCCTGAAAGCAGGACAGCCCGTATTGGTGTACTTTTGGGCTGCTTGGTGCGGCCCTTGTCGCCTGGTATCGCCAACAGTGCAAGCAGCTGCCGATACTTATGGCGATCGCCTCAAGGTCGTGAAAATGGAAAGCGACCCCAATCCCGAAACTGTGGCAAAGTACAAAGTGGAAGGTCTGCCAGCTCTCAGGCTGTTTAAGGACAGTGAGGTAATTGAATCTCACGAGGGAGCCATTGGGAAACAGACATTGATGAGTATGCTGGAAACTCACTTGTAAATGACTAATAGCTAATGACTAATTGTTAAAAGTCATTAGCTATTAGCAAAGGACAAAGGATTAACTATGCAGTTTGCCAAGCGTTTACAACCACTGCAATCAAATGTCTTTGCTGATATGGATCGGGCGAAGGCAAAAGCTAGGGCAGCTGGACAGGAGATAATTGATCTGTCGCTGGGTTCTTCTGATTTACCGACATCGACTCATATCATCGATGCGATCGCGCAATCTCTATCTGACCAGAGTACCCACGGCTACTTACTTTTTCACGGAACTCAAGCTTTTCGTCAAGCCGCCGCTAACTGGTATACGCAGAAATACGGTATTCCTATTGATCCAGAAACTGAGGTGCTGCCTCTAATTGGTTCTCAGGAAGGCACCGCTCATTTACCCTTAGCGGTACTGAATCCAGGGGATTTTGCCTTATTGCTTGACCCTGGCTATCCTTCTCATGCTGGGGGAGTGTACTTGGCTGGGGGCCAAATCTATCCGATGCCAATAGGGGCAGAAAATGGATTTTTGCCCGTATTTGAAGAAATACCCCTGCCAGTTTTGCAAGAGTCACGGATGATGGTACTCAGCTATCCCCATAATCCTACGACTGCGATCGCGCCTTTATCTTTCTTTCAGTCAGCAGTTGCTTTTTGCCAGCAGCATAATCTCGTGTTGGTTCACGATTTTCCTTACGCCGATCTAGTATTTGAAGACGTAGCGGTTCCCTCAATTTTGCAAGCCGACCCGGATAAAAGCGTCTCGATTGAGTTTTTTACTATGTCCAAGTCCTACAATATGGGCGGCTTCCGCATCGGCTACGCAATTGGAAATGCTCAGCTGATTCGCGCCTTGCGTCAGGTAAAAGCGGCAATTGATTTTAACCAATACGGGGGAATTTTGAATGGCGCGATCGCTGCCCTTAATGGCCCGCAAGAAGGTGTAAAGGCAGCAGTTGAAACTTTTCGCCAACGTCGGGATACCTTCGTTAAAGCGCTTCACAGGATTGGCTGGGAGGTTCCTACCCCAGGTGCCACCATGTACGTATGGGCTAAGTTGCCTCAACTTTGGGCAAACGATTCCATCGGATTTTGCAGCCAGCTAGTAGAAACTACTGGTGTTGCTGCTTCCCCCGGTGCCGGGTTTGGGAAATCTGGGGAAGGTTATGTGCGCTTCGCCTTGGTACACGATCCAGCAATTTTGCAAACTGCGGTGGAACGGGCATCGTTGTTTTTACGCAAGTAATTACACGTAAATAAATAGTCATTATTTTATAGTTAAAACCAGTTTACGTACTCAAGTATTAATACTGGTAAATAGCTTGTAAAAACCTGTTCAATTCTTTACTCAGGTGTGACAACAGTTCACGCTAAATTTGCCTATTCAGCTTTGGGAATTTCTACAATTGACATGACCTGTGAGAGAAATCCTCGCCGAGAGTAATGCAGACAAGAGCAACTCCGGTGTGAGGAAACCACATTTAAAGTGAGAATCCTCAGACAGGCTATATCCCACCTTAGTTAACTTTAAAAAGGTCAAGTCATGTTAATAGGTTCTTCCAAAAGACTGAACAACCAGGAATTCTCCAAGCAAACCCGTATGCTAAAGGCAATCGAGAAATTACTAATTAGTGCCTCGGTTGTAGGTGTAAGCGCGATCGCATCTAACCCAGCCTTCGCTACAACACTCAAACCTAGTAATATTCAGTTCAGCACTTACCAGGACAAACCCCAAGTTCAGACCTACCTTTTTGGAGATACTCAATATAAAACTGTCAATGGGATTGAAAGACAACTTTTAAATGACATCACCAGAGATGACATTAATAAAGCAACCCAAGCTTTAACCGATGACAGTGCCGCCACCAACGTTGAGTTTTGGTATGGAAGTGAAAACCCTCAAAGAGTTGGATTCACTGCCAATCTAGGAAAAAACACAGTTAAAGTCGAGACTGTCGTACAAGAAGATTGGCAAGATGAGAAATTGGCAAAAGGCTGGCTAGACGGCTTCCTCGGCGCTTACGGTTCGCTGCTACCAGCCTCACCGACTGCGGATCAATATAATTTGATGCTGGATACACTGAAAACAAAAGGTCTGTACAGTGCTGGAGATCCTAACGTCGGCGCTGTGGCGCTAGATGACCAAACTGGTAAATTACAAATTGACCTGGTTGGACACTTGGATAGGGCTGGACTTTATATAGATACCAGACAGACTATTGAAGATACGAGAAAGACGATTCGTATAGGTGGAAAAACAATAGCTAACCCTACTTTTGGGAAGCAAATTTCCAACCCGAATTATCTAAAGCCAAAAAATGATGCTCGTTACGCCACAGGTAACATATTTCTGGATCAAGCTATAGTCGCTTTAGCCACAAAGTCAGTCCAACAAGGCAAATTCTTCCAAATGAGTGAGATTGCCAAAGTAACCTTCAATGGCGTGGTTGATTATGCTTTCGGCTTCTCAGCAATAGATTCTGGCGCTTTTGCTGCGGACGCTTCTATTAGCGACACTACATCTCACACTGCCATTTACAGCTGGAACCGGACGTATCAGCTACCCCCATCTGAGTCTGTACCTGAACCTTCTGCCATGTTAGGTTTAATTTCTGTGGGTGGTTTCTTGGTTGGTAAGCGTAAGATGTTGAAAAAAGCTTAGTTTTTGCGATATCGATTGCTTTAAACAATACCTTCGCCAAAAATCTAAAGGGCTTTTGTAGTTCAGTTGTTTACTAAGGCGACAACTCCGAATCTACGAAAGCTCACGCCTGACATTCAAGGACTATAGCGTTTCTCAGTTGGGTGGAATATATCGCGGTTGTTTTGTTTTCGCCACCTTGGTATAGCCCTACAGATATATTGTTTTCCAGAGACATATAACAATTCTAATAGGATTGTGAGATGCCCGTCCTTCAGATACCCGACTTCTTAAAGAAGTCGGGTATCTTGCGTTCACGAACCATTTAGGGCTGCTATATAGAAGTTTTCTATGAAAAGTTAAGGATTTTTTTTCCTAGCCAAAATTGGCAGGAAGGAGAGTAAGGCGAGGAAACTCAATGCTAAGAAAAAAGGGAAGCGATCGCCTCCTCGCAAAACCGACTCTCCCGTGGCTCCCACCCAGACGTAAGCTATCATTCCAGGGATAATTCCTAAAAAGGTACCGACTGCATACGGAACCCAATTAATCGGTGTTAGTCCAAAAAGAAAATTGACGACAGTGAAGGGCGAAATTGGCGCAAAACGCACCGCTAACACAAAAGTCAGAGGTTGACGGGCGATCGCTTGATTAAACCGCATCAAGGCTGGATGTTCGCCAAATCGACGTTTTGCCCAGTCATGCAACAGGTAACGGGCAGTCCAGAAAGCAGCGATCGCTCCCAGTGTAGCTCCCACGGTAGACCAAAAGGTTCCCCAAACTAACCCAAAAACGGCACCAGCAACAACCGGAAACATAATTCCAGGTATACCTACCGCCGTTGCTGCGGTGAAAATTAGAAGAAACAAAAAGATGCCCCAATTCCCCCAACTTTTTATCTGCTGAGTGAGAACAATGGGATCGAACAAAACTTTCAGCGGGCTAAAGATACATAGCAGCAGGAAAAATAGCAGCGCGATCGCCATCCAAAATCGTGGATTTTTGAGCAATTTGACTGGCGACCGATTTATCATTTCACACCAAAGCACCGCCGCAACTAGAACCACTCCCAGCCGTACAACCGTAACAATACTGTGCCGTCTGTACCTCGTCTATTAAGTCTAACCTTCCAGCTTCCAGTAACTTAGCCACTGTCAGCGTTTCACCTGTGCGAGTTTTTGCTGGAATATTTGTCATCTGGTTAAAGTCGCAATCATAAATATTGCCCAGATAGTCGATTGAAAGTTCATTTCGACACATTAAATTTTCAACTGTATCGCCATTGAAATGAGCCTCTAGAAACTGCAAATAGGGAGTATATAGCTGCTTACGTTGTAAATGCTGCTGCACTCGACCTATCGGTAAATTCGTAATCGTAAATAGGTTGTTAAATTCAACCTCAAAATGTTCTTTCAAAAAATCTTTGTAATCTTGTTGCAGCTTACTCTGATTAGGAGTTAGAGAAAATTTTTCTGTATGCGGTACTTGCGGGTTAAACACCAAATCTAGGATTAAATTTGGGTCTTGGGCATAACCCAACTTATTCAGCCATTGCAGCGCCCGAATTGAAGCGTCATAAACCCCATTTCCGCGCATTTTATCAACATTATCTTCCAGATAACAGGGCAGAGAAGCAACTATTCTTGTTTGATGTTTGGCACAGTATTCAGGGATATCTTTAAAACCCGGTTCAAAGTAAATAGTGAGGTTAGACCTGACAATTACTTGTTTACTATTTTCCCTGGCTGCTTCTACCAATGGCTTGAAACCATAATTCATTTCCGGTGCGCCGCCCGTCAAGTCTACTATTTTGAGTTCGGGAAATTTATATATTACTTCAATCAGTTGATTGCAAACTTCTGGGGTAAGTTCTTCTGTGCGTTTTGGCCCTGCTTCCACATGGCAATGAGTACAGGCAAGATTGCAGCGCTTTCCTAAATTGATTTGCAAAACACTGATTTTGCTTTTACTTAGAGGAAGTCCGATTTTTTCTTTAAATTGGGTTATTTTTGGTTGATTTGATTGAATCTGGAGCATTTCTTAACAAAAATTTATGGTTCTCTCCCGATCATATCGTTCCATCTTGTAGCTGAGTAGTTAAAAAACCCGTAATCTTTGAGATTACGGGCTTCGAGAAACAGTATTTCACAGCTAGACTTGTTGACCTCTAGCTGTGGTATGAAATTACATCTGAAGCAGCTTGGCTTCTTTTTCCTTGCGTTCGCTGTAGCGGTCGGTGAGGTGGTCTACTTGATCTCTGAGTAGCAGCGTAAACTTGTAAAGTTCTTCCATTACGTCGATAACGCGATCGCGATAAGGTGAATCCTTCATCGTCCCGTCTTCGTTAAACTCGTTGTACGCTTTTGCAACTGAAGACTGATTCGGGATGGTAAACATCCGCATCCAGCGTCCCAAGATTCGCATGGTATTGACGGCGTTAAACGACTGAGAACCGCCGCTTACCTGCATGACTGCCAAAGTTCTGCCTTGAGTTGGTCTCACTGCCCCTAAAGTTAGAGGAATCCAGTCAATTTGGTTTTTCAGGATGCCTGTAATATTCCCGTGCATCTCTGGACTAGACCAAACTTGACCCTCAGACCACAAGCTTAAATTCCGCAATTCTTGAACCTTCGGATGGTCAGCTTCTACGCTGCCGTGAATCGGCAATTCACGCGGGTCAAAAAATTTGGTTTCTGCACCGAAACCTTCGATGATTCTGGCGGCTTCTTCTGCTAATAAACGGCTATAAGAGCGCTCTCTTAAAGAGCCATACAAGAATAAAATTCTAGGTGGATGATCGAAAGTTTTCATGGAAATTAGTAACCTCTAGTTTAGGAATTCAACTAACGAATAGATCATGACTTCTAGATGTAATATCATGTCCGGTTGAATAGCTATAATTAGAACTTAAGCGGACAGGTTTTTATTATTGATAATTAGACGGACTTGATATAGTATGTCTATTTTGACCTCTTAGTAATTATTAAAAATGCAAGCGTTTGGCTTCTTTCTACTTGCAGCTCTAGGAGAAATCTCCGGGTGTTACACCTTTTGGGCATGGTTACGACTAGGAAAGAGTATCTTGTGGACTGTTCCAGGTATCTTCGCTCTGATCATCTATGCTGTTGCTCTAACCAAAGTAGATGCTTCAAATGCTGGAAGAGTATACGCTGCCTACAGTGGTTTCTACATCCTCTTATCTCTGTTTTGGTTATGGTTGGCTGAGGGGGTTAAACCCGATAAGTGGGACTTACTTGGCGTTACGATCTCCCTCATCGGAGCGGTTGTAATCTTGTTCAGCCCTCATCGCTAATGAACCTCCGTCTGCATCCAAACCTTTACTGCACAATCCTCCACCGTCCCGTATGTCAATTGGCTTATTTATCTTCCTGCCAACTCTCGCAAAAAGGTGCTTTGGGCTGCTCGCAGTTCGACTTCGGAGTTCGCACTCTCAATTGTCTGCATTGCATCGTTATAAGATACGCCAGTGCAAATCAGGTAAGAAGCTAGCATCGTTCCCGTCCGTCGTCTGCCACTGGTGCAATGCACTGCAACAGCGTTGCCTTGGCGATTTTGACTGTCAACAAAGTTGTATAATTCTTCAACCTGTTCCCGACTGGGTTGAGTACCGCCTTTGGTTGGCAACCAGAGGTGAGGGATGTTTGCCTGGTGATACAAATCTAGGTTGGAGGGGTCATCCATAACAGAGACAATCGCGCCAACACCCGCAGCCTGTAGTTCGTTCAGTTCCTCTGGCATTGGCTTACGAACACCTGCGAGTTTGCCTGGAATCACCCACCACAAATTCTCTGCAATCGGTTGGATTGGTTGCTCTATCGGTGTTTGGTTTGTCATTAGAACCTTATCCAACAGGTGTCGCTTCTTCTTTAAGCGATTCAATGAGTTGAGTCACCCGTTCTTTTATCTGATCGCGCACTCTGGGGAAAATTTCAGGCTGTTCAGCCGGATCGTCAAGCTGCCAATCTTCAAAGACTTCCCGAAGTACCCAATCTGTCGGCAGATTAACTCCACAACCGCACAGGGAAATTACCACATCAAAGTCTTCAGCCTTGAAGTCGCTAAGAGGTTTCGAGTCTTGATTGGTAATGTCAATGCCGATTTCTTTCATGGTAGCGATCGCTTCCGGTCTCACCTGAGAGGCTTCTAATCCAGAGCTAATCACTTCAATTTTTCCCTTACCCAGCGTTTTTGCAAAGCCTTCCGCCATTTGGGAACGGGCAGAATTTTTCTTGCACACAAACATGACACGTTTCATTTCGTTTCCTCGCTTACTGAATATCTCGAAATCCGTTGGAAAGTTGTCTGTACACTAGCACCGCTAATTGCGCCCCTAAAATCGGTGCCACCCAATAAACCCAATGGTGCTGCCATATTCCGCCCACTAAAGCAGGGCCAAATGACCTTACAGGATTCATACTCGCTCCGGTAATTGGCCCCATAAACGCCGCCTCTAACCCCACCGTCAAGCCAATTGCTAACCCCGCAAAGCCAATCGGGGCGCGGCGATCGAGACCAGAACCAAAAATCACAAACATTAAAATAAAGGTGAGAACCGTTTCCAGCACTAGAGATTGCAGCCAATTCCCTTCTAGTGGCACAGTTGCGCCCAAATTAGCTACGCGCCCCAAAGCTATTAACAGTAAAGCTGAGGCGATAACTGCTCCCAATGACTGCGCCAAAATATAAGGCAGCACTCGCCGCTTGGGAAAAAAGCCACTTGTCCAAAAAGCTAGCGTCACTGCCGGGTTAAAATGAGCGCCGCTAATGTGTCCCAGCGTATAAATTAAAGCGGCAACAACTGCCCCAAATACAAAGCTGATACCGAGATGAGTAATAGCCCCATTACTAATTTGATTGACCATCACAGCGCCAGTCCCAGCAAAGACTAAAACAAAAGTGCCAATGCCTTCCGCCATCGTCTCTCGCCAGCAATGGGAAACTAATTTCCACAAAAAAATTTTTGAATTTGATTTCAAAGCCATTCTCAATGGGGGATAGGTAATAGGTAATAGGTAATTGACCTATTACCTATGTCTTAAAATTAAAACTTTGCTTCTTGGCGTAACAACTCACCAATTGTCAGATTTAGCTTCTGCTCTCCAGCAAATACCGTCCCTACTTTTCCTCTTTCAAAGTGGACAAAGGCGATGTGATAACCTTCTTCAGGTAAAGGTATGTAGCCTACAGTGTTAACCAATCGGTTCGCATTTTTCAGGTAGAATTCTACAAAAGCTCGGACTTCCGGTTTGTTTTGAGCATATTTTGCATTTACGTAGATTAAAAGCGGTCGAGAAAGGGGTTGATACTGAGCATTTTCTACAGCCTGACGTGCAGGAAGCACTGCTCCATTGCCACTGTTAACCGCTAAAGCTTTCAATCTATTTTGGTTAGCTTCGTAGTAAGCGTATCCAAAGTAACCCAAAGCGTTTGGATCTGTGCCAACTCCTCGCACTAGAAAGTTATCATCTTCACTGGCTGTATAGTCAGTGCGGCTGGCTCTGGCTTTACCGACTGTTGCTTCTGTAAAGTAGTCAAACGTACCAGATTCGCCACCTGCACCATAAAGTTTAAGCGGTTTGTTAGGCCAAGAAGACCGAACTTGATTCCAACTGGTAATTTTTCCTTGGGCTGCTGGTTCCCATATCTTTTTCAACTCTGCAATCGTAATGTCTTTTGCCCAATCATTTTGGGGATGAACCGCGACGGTGAGGGCATCATAGGCTACAGGTATTTCTATGTAACGCACGCCAGCTTGACGGCAAGCTTCTACCTCATCGGTGAGGATGGGGCGCGAGGCGTTGCTGATGTCTGTTTCGCCAGCACAGAACTTTTTAAATCCAGCGCTGGTTCCGGAAAAGGCGACTTGTATTTCGCTGTTGCCATTTTTATTTAATTTATATTCTTTGGCTACTGCCTCCGTAATCGGAAAAACCGTGCTAGAACCATCAATTTTAACTGCTCCGTTGCTAGAAGCACTGCTCTGATTTTGTTGCGTGGATGGGGCTGAAGTACATGAGTTTAGTGTCGCTGCGATACTAGCTGTCAAAGCAAGAATACCTAGCCGGATAGCCGAACCCTTTGCTGTTGTGTCCATTGCCCTCCCCCGATTACATATTTTAGGGGTATATCTATATCATTTCAAAAAAAATTGATTTGTCAAGTAGTAGGGAAGGCATTAGAGACAATATCCTTATTAAAAAAGTTGATGGGTGAAGGCTAGTCAGGGCAGGAGCGAGCAGGCAACATCACAGCTTTTGTACGGTACTCGGCGAGGTACTGCTCCAAGAGGACAAATTGGGGGAGGTTCAGACTGTAGTAAATCCAGCGCCCTTCTTGACGCGATCGCACGAGTTCGGCTTCTTTGAGTGTTTTCAGGTGAAAAGAGAGTTTAGACTGCGTAACCCCTAATTTCTCGCAAAGTTCGCACACACATAGCTCTTGCGATCGCAGCAAATCTATGACTTGAAGCCGCAGAGGGTCAGACAGAGCATGAAAACTAGAAGAAATGGAAGCTGGTGCGATCGCCTTTAAGTTAACCATCAAGTTTTGTTGAAACGACTCTTTAGCTATCCTAAACCTTGCACCAACTTTCTAAAACGGAAGCGATCGCCTCCCAAGCTTTGTTACCCAGCTTACGCCGGCTAACGAGAGAAGAAAGCTTCCTCCCCGTTAACCAACCGGCCTAGGGAGGGATTCGGAATATGTTTGCAGCCTATATCAACAGCAACCGCCGCCAGTATAGTGCCAAGTTGAATCAGTAATTAATACTTCATTTGGCATTAATCCTCCCAGTTTTACCGCCGTTTTATCGCACACTGCTGCTGGAATGCCACGCTGAAGTATATGCCCATTCGAGTCATCAAAAAACTCTTCAGAACCAGCATAAATTGCTGTTTTTCCTGTAAAAATACAGGCACCATCTTCAGGGATTTGGACTTTAAAAGAGACAGAATCTAAACTTTCCAAAAGCAAAGGTTCCTGCAAACCGTAGGTAGCAGAATCCAGCAGCCGATATGGACGACGGGCGCGAATTTCCACCTGACCAAACCCAGCATCAATTAGTTGCTGAGTATACTGTTCGTAAGTCATAGCACCAGACAAACACATTGCCCGTAACCTTTCATCTTTCTGAAGATGGGATGGAATCGGACGAGTAGCAATGGGGTCGCTCATTAGCAGCCTGCCACCCGGTTTTAATACCCGATAAGCTTCTTGAAGCGCCTTATTCAAGTCAGCGGGTTCAAAGATATTAAAAAGACAATTTTGGGCAACTACATCCACAGAGGCATCTGGTACTGGTAAGGCGAAAGCGTCGCCTTCCCGAATCTCTACAAAACTGAGGTCAAACCAGGCGTTTTGGGCAGAAGCCATTCTCAAGTTCCTAGCAGCAGCTTCGCGCATTTTTGCTACTGGATCGACGGCAATTACCCCACCAACTCGTCGAGAAAAATAGGCAAATTGCAGCGCTTCCAAGCCACCGCCAACACCCACATATAGCACACTCGGAGAGTTAGCCAGTTCCGCCGCATGGACAGTAGTGCCGCAGCCATAATTCATCTCCTGCATCTGGGGCGGAATTTTCAGTCCTGGTAATTGTAGCGGACTGCTTTGAACGCAGCATAAACCAACTTCTGGTGTCTGTGCCACTTCGCCGTAAAATTCAGCAGCGGTTTCAAGATAGCTCATTAAAATGTTCCCTTTTCTAGCAATTGCAAGAGAAAGACGCTAGACTCCTTTCAAACACTAGCAAAACCTGTCCCTACTGAACGAGTAGGGTGAAGTTAATATGGATCAATAATCATTCGGGACACAAGAGCGGACAGGGGAAATTGGAAAATATTACACCAGAAAATTCTTTAGAACAACAGCAGCGTTGCCTATTTGTTTGCCAGTACCGCTCATGTCTAGCACATGGCTCCGCCGAAGTGTTAGCCGCTTTTGAGGCTCAGGAAGTACCAGGAGTTACGGTAAAGGGGAGCGGTTGCCAAGGACAGTGTAGCTGTGGCCCTACGGTGCGGATAGTCCCGGAAGAAACTTGGTACTGCCGAGTTCAACCCCAGGATGTAGCGGCTATTATTGAACAACATTTAAAAGGGGGCCAACCGATAGAAGCCAAGCTTAACCCCAGGATTCATATAAAAATAACTTTTTAAGGTTATTTATGCTACATATAGTAACTTCTGACTATGATTTTTTTTCAGGGGTTAACTGGTTGTTTGCTTCTAAAGATATTTCTGGGGCTGTTTGGTTACATCCGTAATCCCACTTAAATGTAATGTAGATCAAAACCTGATTACTTTCTTGGTAAGCTTTCATAGTTTCAGTAGAATGCTGTATAAGAGTTGATTAGTATGCCTACTTATACCGGAATTTCCAGCGAAGCATTTAGACACCCCCTCGACCGACAAGCCGAGGAAACTTTACGCAGCGTACCTGGATTTGACCTTGCGGCTCGCAAGTTTGTCGAATTTTTCTCTGAGCGTCCCCAGTTTGTCTATCAGATGGGGAATAGCATTCAGGTGGGCCCGCGCCAGTATTCCACCATTTACGGGATATTTCGGGAATGTGTACGCGATTTGGACATTTACCCAGAGCCATTGTTGTTCATCTCTCAAACTCCAGAGGCTAACGCTGGAGCAATTGGAGAAGAACGCCCTTTTATTATCTTAAATTCAGGTCTTTTAGACCTGCTAAACGAAGTAGAAATTCGAGCAGTAATTGCTCATGAATTAGGACATCTTAAATGCGGCCATACGACTTTAACTCAAATGGCAGTTTGGGCGCTGCGAACCATTAACTATATAGGTAATGCGACATTTGGATTTAGCAATTTGCTAAGCAGTGGTTTGATTTTGGCGTTTTATGAATGGAGCCGAAAAGCTGAGTTATCAGCAGATAGGGCAGCTCTTTTAGTAATAGATGACCTTAATCCAGTAATGAACAAAATGATGAAACTCTCAGGTGGGAGTATGCGTTATGTGAATGAAGCAAGCTTAGATGAATTTATTCGCCAATCAGAGAGGTATCAAGAACTTGATCAAGATGGACTAAATCAAGTGTACAAATTTTTACTTTATAACGGAGGTCAAGGCTGGTTTGTTACCCACCCATTTACAGTTGAACGTGTCTACCACTTGCGAAATTGGGCAACATCCGAGGAGTATGGCCAAATTCGTAGGGGAAATTACCAGCGTAAAGGAGCGTCGGGAGCGGTGAATGTTCCCTCGGAAGCACCAGTTGATGACGTGGAAGCACTGCGGCGTCAACTTGAGGAATTACAAGCTGAAATTAACCGCTTTAGGTCGCGATCGCAAGATCCCTAGCAGTTGAAAATTCTTTTCAAATCTGGCTATTGCAGCCAGAGCAAATAGGATAAACTGCAATTACTCTGTGACGACGGGTGCTATTTACTTTCTCTTTTCATACTCTAAGGAAGGACTCAATAGTCCTAAAGTGCTGGAATGATCGGGGATCTTCTATCAGATGGGTATCAAACTAAGGCTCGCGTCAACTCTAATCAGTCAGAGCGCGAAATTTTGCCTAGTCAAGACATGATATATCGCTTCTTATTGGAGATTGTTCAGCACTGGCCTCCAGAAGATGTTTTGCTGGAATTTAAGCGATTATTTATTTATTATGATACTAATCCTATTAATGCTACAGCAATAAAATCGCTGTCAGAAATTATATTTTCTAATAACGAGGAGGAGTTTAGAAATACGCTGAAGCGGTCTTGTTATATTCTCATTAATAATTGGGAGACAACCAGAAACTATAGCTCTATAAAAGAGTTAATTCATTCATTTGATAATTTGCTAATTAGCAAAAAAACTCTGTCTCATAATTTAAGTAGACTGAGACTTTGGCTAGCAAATTTTATTAAAAGCAAAGACTATCAAGAGTTAAAGTTATTTGCTGCAAGATACGAAGATAGTGACAACTCACACTGGAGCCAGCGTTATACTTCTTATTTATTAGTACCTCAGTATGCCGATCTCAAAAACCCCGTAGAACAGCGGGAAGCTGCGAGAGTGCTATCGCAAGAACTAAAAGACAAGTTTAAGTTTGATCTGGCGATGTATACTGCGCGATCGCAATCGGCGGTAGGTAGAGAACAATTGCCGAAAAACCCGACTGGCTTAGGAGATGAGGTTCTGCGTCTTATCAAGGCAATTGTAGCCAAAAGAGGGCCATTCAGTTATGAAAATCTGGCCAATATTTTTAAACAACAGACAAAAGAACTTCCCTATCAAGATTTTAAGCAAAGCTTAAAAAAATACTTAATCTTTTCAGTACAAAACCCAAATTTTGTCGAAGTTCTGAGAACCAAATTATCTGAAAAATTAGACAAATTATATAATAGTCATAACGAGAATTCCTTAAATGATGCGATAATGCTCCGAACCTGTAATCGGGTTATCGAGTATTTAACAACTGAAAATCATCAAGAACCATCGCCGCTATTTGGTTTGTTGATGTCTCAGGGGAATCCCTTGACTCTAGTGATTGTATTATTAAAAGTTATTTTAATATCAAAAAATTCTCGCACCCATTTGGAAACTTGCATTGCTGAATTAATTCAGTATTATATGCACTATCCAGAAGAAGATTGCAAGTGGGTAATTAGTTTTTTTGAGATATTCAATATAACATTTGCGATTTATGGAGAAAATGTGCAATACAATTTAATAAAAATGCAAGAACATAGAAAAGAATATCAGTCGGATAAACCTGTGGAGGTATACCGGGTTTTTTCTCAATTGAAAATGAATGACGAGCTAGAAGCAGCGAATGAAGCGATCGCAGAGCCTCCAATAACGGATGAATAAATTTAAAATTTAGAATGGGGATTATTCATTTTTAATTTTTCACCAACGATGCTAGTCCCGCAGCTGCTACTTCCGCCAAAATACTTACCATGCGGAACAAGGCAACGACACTAATAAGAATAGCGGGAGAAAACTGTTGCCTCAAGAGTGCCAAAGCAGTTGCTTCAAATACCCCAATCCCCCCAGGAGCGCCCGGTACAACTAAGCCCAAAAGCCACGCCAGACTAAAAGCACTTAACAGCATTGGTATTTGACTGGAATTGATAGCCACAAGCGCCTGCATCGCAAACAAAAAGCCAGTACCGCGCAATAGCAAAAAGCCAATTTCTCCCAACAATGGTAACAGGGGATAGCGTTCTAGCCGAAAAGAAGTTTCTTTTTGTTGAATTAGGGACTCTTGATTAGGGGCTGGGAATCCTATTTCCTCTGCTTGTGGACTTGTGGGTTGCTCTATTTTTCTTTTTCCCTTCAACTTGCTCGCCAACTGCATCAGTGGGTTCAAAATCCGGGGATGAACGCCAAGCAAAACGACAGCCAAACTGAGAACTTGCAAGCCCCAATTTTGGGATTGACTACCTATCAAGGCAATTAGTAAAGCCGCCGCAACCATCAGCAGAGGTTCTAGTACCACGCTGAGAGTTGCTGCACCTAAAGAGCCACCATGCGACGTCACCGCCACGATGCGCCCGTAGTAGTGCCAGACATTTCCTGGTAAATATTTAGCAAGGTTGGTTTTGAGATAAACCTGGATTACCCATCGGGGTTGAACAGGTTGGTGGAAGGATTGTAGAATCCAACTCCATACCCATCCAGACCAAGTGTGAGCAAGTAAGGTAATTAAAAACGCGATCACTAAACAAGTCCATCCATTACCAGTAATCTGAATTGCTGCAACCTCTCGCCAGTTGTCTTTCAGAGCTTTCGCTAAAAAAAACAACGTCGCGCCGAGAATTACCCAGCGCAAGTATGGCTTTAGAGTTGACCAAATTTTTTTCATGGGCTTCTAAATTGAGTAGTCAGTTGCAGCAAATACCTAATCCTAGGGTAAGAGCATAACGGGTAGGGATTGGTAGCGAGAATGTGATTTTGGAAACAGGTAGCGATCGCAAAGTCATCCTTACACTTTGCCAGCATTGGCGAACTATAGACCTTATTTGCGCTCTAGCTAATGGTCTAATTTCTCCAGACCCTCACAAATAGGTGTTGGCAACTATACTTCCAATAGAGCGATAAATCAGCCAAGTTGTATACTAAGACAGCGATTTAGCTTTCTTAGGGGCGCTGCTGACAACTAGATACGCACTTTTGGCTAATTCTTGTGAATCTCTCTAGAGTTAGATACGATTGGCTTGCAGTCGCTGCCAGAATGTGACCTTCGCTAGATGAGCGACCACGCTGCTATTTGTATTAATTACAACAGTTGGTAAAAATTGTTGGGGGCGGTGTGTGAAACACTTAACTACTTTCTTTAAAAAACTACGCTTTGGTCAAATAGTGACCATCTTTTTCGCAGGTGTGTTGCTCATGGTAAGCACAGCTTGCAATAACGGTGACAACTTAGGTGCGCGTCCAAGTAATCCTCCCGTGCAAATGGGAGGTAACAACAACCCGCACGCAAATGGTGGAGATGGGTACACAAACTACAAAATGTCTACTGATCCATCTGTAAAAAATCAAACAGCCAAGCCAAATCGCGCTGAGATTAATACATTCAATCAACTAATTGCCACCAATAAAGATTCTGAAATACTTTACCCAGGCGCAGAGACACCAGCGGGTAGAATAGCCAAAGAGAACGAACTACCAATAAAAACCGCCAAAGATTTCGTGCAGCCTGAACCCGGTGGACTAAATCAGCGTAATCCAGACTTAGGTGAACGAGTGGGAAATCGTCTGGAGAAAGTTGGGGAAACGTTCAAAGAAGCTACCGAATTTGTCAAAGAAAAGGCGGATGAGGCTGGTGCAAGACCAGAAGCCCAAAGCAACCCCGCTTTGCACAAGTAATCTCAGAATTTTAGATTTTGAAAAGGCAATCATTTCAAAATCTAAAATTCTGTAGCTAACAACTATTAACTCTACAAAAAAAGGAGCTTTTCTATGGACAGAATAATTGCACGAATTAAAAGCATCAATCTGGGCAAAATCATTACCGTCTTCTTGTCGGTAATCATCATGTTTGTTAGCACCGCTTGTAACGGTGGAGCGCAAGCAACAACCCCAGCTCGAGGCAAAACCGCAGATCAAATAAGACATGAAGTTCCTTCAGGTGCCGTAACGTCTGAATACAAAGGCGGGATGAACGACTATAGCGATGTAGATCCCAGAGCCGACTTCTCAGACGCACAAACCAAGGCTAAAGCTCTGATAGACAAAACTGAGCGCAACGTCATTGACCAAACTGAAGATGTAGGAACAAACACCAAGCGGATACTTGATAAGAAGGGTGAAAACGCCAAAGATTTCGGTAAGAATGTGAACGAAAATGCCGAAAATGCTGGCGACAAAGCTCAAAAATCAGCTCGTGATTTCTCTAAGGGAACACAGCGGGGTATTGAGAATATCAAGGACAATGCTCAGGATGCACTCTCTGGCGCGAATAAGTCAGCAGCGCGCGCAGCTGATGACGTTAAGCAAAATGCCTCAGAAGTGAATCAAAAAGCAATGCGGGCAGCTGACAACGTTAAGGACAATAGCAAAGACGCAGGCAAAAACGTACTTGACAGTGCCAAGGAAGCAGCTGATAAAGCTTCTAGTTATGTTCAGAACAAAACAAATGAAGCTGTTAGCGGTGCCAAACGCGCGATTGATTAGCAGCCTCTTGAGTTAAACCAAAACTCAATAAGTTATTAAATAGGGTGGGCCTTGTCCACCCTATTTGTTTTTTTAGGCTACTGTCACAAGCCCCTAGCGGCTCGGTGCTGACTATACCAAGCATCCAGCGCCAGTTGATGCACTTGACGCCAGGGTAGGTTGTTAGCCCGTGCCAAAGCCGCGCAATCTTCATATTCTGGCTGCACGTTAGCGATCGCTCTTTCTCCATCACTACCACTCCAAGCAACCTTGACGCGGATTAAGCCAATATCTGTTTCAAGCTGCTGAATTTCCCGTTGCAAGATGGAACGTTGCTGCATCAGCCGCCGGATGCCCAGTGTAGTCGTTTCGCGGAATAAAACTGCTTCGCAAGCAGCTAAATGCTCTGGATGGCAGATAACCGTCAGCAAGACACCAGGGCGGGACTTTTTCATACCAATTGATTGAGTGAAAACATCCACCGCACCAGCCTCAAAAAGTGCCTCAAACACATAGCCGATAGCTTGGGGATTCAAATCATCAATTTGCGTTTCCAGCACCGAAATCATTTCTAATTGAGGCGACTGGGGAATAGAGATTGGGGTAGAGAGATCCCCAGTTTGTAGCGCAGGCATCTCGCCTGTGAATTCCCCAATCCAGAGACGTAGGATATTGGGAATCGCTAACTGGCGGGAACCAGCACCATTACCAACACGCAGAATAGTCATTGGCGGCGGAGAACCAAAACTCGTGGCAAGAGTAACTGCGATCGCGGCCCCAGTCGGTGTCACCATTTCCCGGTCAATCCCATTACTGTAAACTGGCACCTGGCGGGATTCCCACAACTTCAGCACCGCTGGTACTGGCACTGGCATCACACCATGAGATGCCCTGACCGTACCGCCACCAGTGGGAAGTGCCGAACAATACAGTTCGTCAATCCCTAACCAATCCAAACCCAAGCAAGTACCCACAATATCTACAATGGCATCAGTAGCCCCAACCTCGTGAAATAATACCTCTTCCGGAGCAATACCGTGAACCGCCCCTTCCGCCTCTGCCAGTCGTCGAAACACTGCCAGGCTCGATGCTTGCACCCGTAAAGGCAACCCGGCGGCGTTAATTAACTGCACAATTTCTGGCAAGCGCCGCGTCGGGGGATGAGCATCCTCGTGGTGGTGATGGTGATGAGCATCATCCTCGTGATGGTGATGGTGATGTTCTTGGTGCTGACTCCCATTGCCATTATCCAGAACACTTAAATCTACATGAACTTTGGTGGCTTGCTGAGCGTTACGATGGACTTTTTCGGCTCGTAACTGGTACTCGTGGGACATCCCCAAACCATCAAGCTTTTCTATCAGGTAATCCAAGGGAACCCCCGCATCTACAAGCGCCCCCAAACACATATCACCAGCAATTCCCGTCGGACATTCTAGATAAGCTAGCTTGTTCATAGAGTAATGAAGAGTCAGGGGCTTTAACCAAATTATCTGTTAAAGGGGTTTTGAGGTTTAAATAAACTGAAAACTTGCACCATTTTCAACAATCCGGAGGCTCCCGTCTCCCATCATCTCGTTCCTAGCCTCTGACTAGGGACGAAAATAATAACTGGTAACTAAATATAAGCTAAGTGCGAGAGAGCTAATTTTTCATGGCGACCATCTACACCATCCATCCTGATACACCCCAAACACGTCGAATAGAACAAATAGTAAAGGCAATGCGAGATGGTGCTGTAATCCTTTATCCCACAGATACTGTCTACGCGATTGGCTGTGACATTAACGTTAAGTCAGCTGTGGAGCGGGTGAGGCGGATTAAGCAGCTATCGAATGATAAGCCCCTGACGTTCCTGTGTCCGTCTCTGTCTAACATTGCCCAATATGCCATAGTCACCGATGCCGCCTACCGCATTATGAGGAATTTAATCCCAGGCCCCTACACATTTGTGCTACCTGCCACCAAGTTAGTACCCCGACTGGTAATGAACCCTAAACGCAAAACTACAGGCATTCGGGTTCCCGATCATATAGTGTGCCAGTCGCTGTTGCAGGCATTGGGCAATCCGATTATTTCCACATCAGCACATTTATCAGACGAGAATGGGGATACCCCGATAGTGGGTTTGGAGAAGGCGGAACTGTTCGACCAATTGGACAATTTGGTAGACGTAATTGTGGATGATGATTCTCAAGTAAGCTTCGAGGTTTCCACAATTTTAGATTTGACCGAACAGGAACCTGTAATCGTCAGGAAGGGTCTGGGATGGGAGGCTGCTACGGCTTGGGCGACATCGGTCAGTTAATTTGACTAGATAAAGGCGATCGCTAATTTATCCAAAATCGCCATCTAAAATCCCACTGTGGACCATAAACCATAAACTACAGCCGAAAAAACGGGAACTTCGGACTAAAAACTACCACCAACCCAGTTTGTGAATTGTCTACTAAACACTGACTATATATGCCCCACAGTAACGGTCATGCACCGATGTTCTGCGGGGCTTAAAGTTTATGCACAGCAAGGGTTTGAGGTTCTTTTGAGCGGCTTTTCATCCCTGGAGAGCATCAAGAGTCTCCTTAGTTAGATAAAAGTAGTAACACACAAGCTGCCCGGTGTCTAACGGCAAGCCTCTACAGTCTAAATATAGAGAGCTGAAACGGTCAATCGCAGGCACTGCCTGATATTACTCAAAATTGCACCGTTTAACAGCGCCTCTAGTTGACTTTAATTACTACCACCGCCAGGGGCTTTCACCATGACTACTATAAATTCTCTCAGCCAAACTTCTGACAATACGTTTAATTCGGCTGAGCAATTATTAGGATTCGATTCCCAAACTTTGACAGAGCTTTTAGTAGAGGAACTGCGGTCTGAAATCAAAGTGATGTCTAGGCACGTTCAGGCAGTTGCCAGCAGGATTGCGCTGGAGGTGGAACGGATTTGCCACAAGAGTTCCCGCATTCAAACTTCAGGCGAAATCAGTTCCTGGCAGCTAAACTTAGCGCGTCATCGGTTGCAAAAGTGTCTGTCGTACTACCGACTAGGTTCTAAGCGCGGTCGCGTGGAACTGCACAGCAATCTCAGTGCTATGGTTTATCGCTATGTGGTAGCGCCTCAATCTCAGTTAGGTTTTCAAGCTCGCTACAACCTGATTGAGGACTTCTTGCAAGAGTTTTATGTAGAGTCTATCAAAGCTTTCCGGCGGGAAAATCAGCTTGGAGCAGACTATACGCCGCGCACTCAGTTGGAATTGGCGGAGTATATGGCGTTCAGCGAACAGTATGCCAAGCGGCGGATTAATTTGCCGAATCGCACCAGCCAACAGCTGGTTGTGTTGCGGGCGCAGAGCTTTGCTCGTCGCTTGCCCTCTGAGACGACAATGGATATTGAACAGGCGGTCGAGTTTCCCAAGGGTGAGGATGCTCAAACGCAAAGTCGGTCAGCGGCGATGCAACAAGTGCGATCGCAATTAGTTGCTGATACAGTTGACCCAGCGGAAGCTGTTTTGCGCGATCGCGTCATCATTGAACTGATAGAATACCTAGAATCTCAAGGTCAACAGGACTGCGTAAATTACCTTACCTTAAAACTGCAAGACCTTTCCGCTCCTGAAATTGACGAGTTTCTGGGTCTAACCTCGCGCCAGCGTGACTACCTGCAACAGCGCTTCAAGTACCACGTTGAGAAATTCGCTCGTCAGCACAACTGGCAACTGGTGCATCAATGGTTGGGTGCCGACCTTGACCAAAAGTTGGGAATGTCCTCTACTCAGTGGGAAGAGTTTTATAATCAGCTTTCCCCGGAACAGCAGCAGGTGTTGCAGCTAAAACAGGCTCAAATGGACAATCAAGAGATTGCGCGATCGCTCAAATGCACCCCTAAGCAGCTGCAAAAGCGCTGGACTCAAGTCCTAGAAATGGCTTGGAAAGTCCGCAACCAAGGAGACTTATGACTCATGAGTTATGAGTGCTGAGTTTAGAATAAATTCTCTCTATTCAAAATTCAGCACTCAACACTCAGCCCAGCCCCAAGTTTATAGCAGAAAAATTTTCTAAATTCCTAACTTATAATTCATATCTCCTAACTTTTTTCAAGCCATCCTAGTTTAGTTTTGCTAGGGTATTGTTAACAATTATCAATGAAAGCGCACGACTCATTTGAGGTTATGGCGATTAATCTTGTTCATTCTGCTTCACCCCATCCCCCAGCGCAAAATACAACAGCGCTCCGGGAGGTCTTTGAGACAATTCAGGCTGATAGCTGTCCCAGTACCTATAACTTCCATATGCACACCATCTGCTCTGATGGTAGGCTGAAGCCAGAAGAGTTGATAGAGCAGGCAGTCGTCCTCGATCTCAAAGGTCTTGCTATTACCGATCATCACTCTGTTCGTGGTTACAAGGCGGCTCAATGTTGGCTAGATAAGGTATTTGATGGCTCTAAAGTGGACGCTCCGCACCTGTGGACTGGTGCGGAAATTACCTCTAAGCTGCTGGAAATAGAAGTCCACATCCTCTGCTATGCCTTTGACCCAGAACATCCCGCAATGCAGCTGTATTTACAAGGCAAGGCACCCAGAGGAAGTGATGCTGAAGCTGCTAATGTAATTACTGCGGTTCATCAAGCTGGTGGCTTGGCGGTTTTGGCGCACCCATCCCGCTATCGCCTTCGGGCCACTGAACTCGTAAGAGCGGCTGCTGAAATAGGTATTGATGGCATGGAAACCTACTATGCTTACAATAACCCTAGCCCCTGGAAACCCAGCCCCAAGGAAACCACGGAGGCAATACAATTGGCTACTACCTATCGTTTGCTAAACACTTGCGGCACTGATACCCACGGCTTGAGCTTGCTTCAACGTTTGTAGGGGAGCTGGGGGCTGGGGACTGGGGAGGAGTATTATCAATTAAAACTAAATATCAAGAAACCCGTTTTCGATAGGGAAAACGGGTTTTTTAAGCAATTCTCTCGGTTAGTGATATTTAATCCAAGGAGATAGCCAATCGCCTTTTTTAAGGCGGGGGATCAAGTGTTAACCGAAAAGTATTGTTTAAATTGCGATCGCATTACGCCTAATTGATTAAATAAGCTTTAAGCTAATCCATAAATTATTGCCTCTTCTCAAAGTAAGATATTTTTTATAGTTTATAAAATAAATGCCGCTCACTAAGGAGCGGCACACATAGCCCGAGTCAGGAATAATGAAAAATTATTATTAAAAATTGCTACTTTGCATCAGCATCAGAACGGTGACGCTAACGCTCATCATCACCAAAAGGATAGCCAGAGAAACTGATTGACCCAAGTGGTTAGAAGATTGTGAAACTTTCATTTTTTTCTCTTTTAAATTACGAATCTGTTTAATCAAGATATCAGTAACCTTAAGGGATCAATGAGAAAAGCACAAGTTTCTTCAATTAACGCAAGGTTTCTTAATAAGAAGGATAGCGATCGCTCAGTTTTCCAGATGCCTAACGACTAGAAGCTCCCGCACACGAATAAAGCCAGCCTGCGCGGGTTAATTCCTCGTTATCCGGGCAGAAGCCTGGATAACGAAGAAAGGGACAATTCATTACCTAGTTAAGCCGTGTTCCAGGGCATACCGTACCAACTCGGTGCGGCTATTGGTTCCAGTTTTACTAAACAAGCGGCTGACGTACTTCTCGACGTTGCGGACGCTGGTTTCCAGACGACGGGCAATTTCTTTATTCATCAATCCCTCCGCCACTAAGTCTAAAACACTCTGTTCTCTGGGAGTCAAGTCGATGCGGATGGGTGAGGGTGTTTGCACAATGCGATTGGTATCTTCTAACATTCCCCTGATGGCGGCAATCTGAAGCTTGATATCTTCAATATCGCTGCCACCGCCTGCTGTGTTTGCGCCTGTTGTGCGACGTTCCAGCAAATTTTTGACTATTGCCTCTAATTCTTCCGGGTCAAAAGGTTTTGGGAGATAGGCATCGCATCCAGCTTGATAACCTAGTATGCGATCGCTTGTCATACCTCTGGCGGTCAAAAACACGACTGGAAGACTCTTAAACCGAGGATCTTCCCGCAACTGCTTGAGGAATTGATAACCATCCACCTTGGGCATCATCACGTCCGAAATCACTAAGTCCGGTACGTTCTTCTGCAACATCTGCCATGCGTCAGTAGCGTTACTGGCAACCTGAACCTTAAAACCACTATCTTGCAGATACTCTTTGACTGCTTCGCGCAATCCAGGTTCGTCGTCTACCAGTAATAATTGTGCTGACATTGTTGTTTCCTTGCCGCTACGTTTTCTTTACAGTTTTGCTGGCATTAGTGTTTTTTTGCCGCTATTTTTTCAATGTAGCGAACTTTTTTCACAGCTATTTGATCGGACTTCTAGACTATACAAATTACACCATTAATGCTAATACTTATTTTTATATTTATTTTATAAAAAAATTCTCGTTCTCCAGGCATCACCCCAAAGAACGAGTTTTGTTATGTCTAGCCCCTAGTCCTTAGCCCTTAATGCAGCACCAGACCTAACAAAGCTAAGACACTGTTAATCAGGTAGAACACCCCTACAATCTGCGTTTCACTCCAGCCACTCAGTTCTAGATGGTTGTGGAACGGAGACATTTTAAACAAGCGCTTGCCGATGCCATCTGGGCCTTTGGTGGCTTTGTAGTAGCTAACTTGGGCAATTACCGAAATTGCTTCCACAAAGAAAATCCCGCTGAGTATGAATAGCGCCCAGAGGTTGTTACTCAGAAGCCCGACTGCTGAGAGTGCGCCTCCGAGTGCCAGGGAACCTGTATCGCCCATGAAAACGCTGGCTTTGTTGCGGTTGTGAACCAAAAAGCCTAGACAACTGCCACTCATACAGGCGCAGAAAATCATCAGACTGGGCGAGGTTGGGGCAACTATAGCACCAAGTCCAACTAGAGCGATCGCGCACGTTCCCGCCGCTAGTCCATCCAAACCATCCGTGAGGTTTGTAGCATTACTCTCCGCTACCACAACAAAAACCGCCAAAGGCCAGAACAACAGCCCCAGAGGTAAAGCTAAATTGAAAGGCAACGAGATAGTTGTAATCCCCGCAGGTTGACTTATAGCCAGCCACGTACAAAAAAGCACACCTACCCCAATCTGCAAACCCAGTTTCATCCGGGGCGAGATGCCTTTATTCGAGCGGAGTCTGATTACTTGCCAATCGTCAACCCAGCCAATTGTTCCATATGCTAAAGTTACAATTGATACTGCCATTACAGGCGCAAGCTCTTGCACCCCTACAGTTAAGCAAGACCAAATCAAAGCTACAAATACACCCACAGGCACAAAAAACAAGCCCCCCATCGTTGGGGTGCCTGCTTTTTTCAGATGAGTTTGGGGGCCATCTTCACGAATAAATTGACCAGTTTTCAATGCTTGCAGGAGGGGTACTGCCCAGTACCCTAATCCCGCCGTCACTACAGCACACAGGCACAGGGGCAAAGTCATAGAAATGCCCAGCGCTGCCAGATAACCTGCTTGCCAATCGAAAATCAGTGTTCCCACACTTAGCCCAACCGCCAGCAACGCTAGTAGGCTCGTTCCTGAGAACTTCAACGAACGATCGGAAAATAATTTAGCGTCCACAGATTTTTAGTTCACTTCTCACACCAAAATTCAGAAGCCTAAATTCAGAATCCAGAAGTTTCTTTTGCCTCCTGAAGCCTGAATTCTTATGCGCTGACTATTAATCCTCGACCTCGACGACATCATCATCGTCGTCTAGGTCATCGTAAGCACCATCATCGACCGTCATCAGGTCGGCGATTTCTTCATCTTCATCCATAAATGTGTCTTCTACGACTTCACGCGCCAACAGCCGCCCTGTTGATTCCAGCCAGTCGAGAATTGAAGGTTCTTGTTGTAGCGGAATGATACCAGCCAGTTGATGACGCGGTTCTTCGCGCAGAGACGGATTGTAAAACTTAGGGTCGGACATAAGAGGATAAGAGCCAGGGTCGCTAACTAGACATATTGAGTTTACCATTCGGAGAATAGCGATCGCTGCTAGGTCATCCCTTTTGTGTCAAGGTGAGCGTTACTAAACTTATCAAAAATGAAGATGAGGGTGTCAGTTTGGTTGGAAAAACAAGGGCTAAGCTGATGGTAGTGTCACGCAACGCAAGTGTAAGGTCATAATGAGGAAAGCAGCACTGCTGGAAGCGATCGCTTTTCAAAACCGTGGACTGCTGGCGACAGAAACCGACAAAACAGCCATTCTCGCCGCCGTTGCCCAATTGGAAGACATAAATCCCACACCCCGTCCGGTTGAGGCGGCTGACTTACTAGACGGCAATTGGCGGCTGCTTTATACCACCAGTCGCAGTTTATTAAACATTGACCAGGTTCCATTGTTTAAACTTGGTCAAATCTATCAATGTATTAGGGCAAAATCAGCCAAAATTTACAACATTGCTGAAGTTTACGGCTTACCCTACCTCGAAAGCATAGTCAGCGTTACCGCACGGTTTGAACCGCTTTCTGAACGCCGCGTATTAGTAAAATTTGAGCGTTCCATCTCCGGTTTACAGCGCTTAATCGGCTACAACTCACCCTCTGATTTTATCCAGCAAATTGAAAGCGGGAAAAATTTTCTCGCCTTAGACTTTGGTATCGAAAGCCGCGATCAAAAAGGTTGGCTGGATATCACTTATCTCGACAACGATTTGCGGATAGGTCGAGGCAATGAAGGTAGTGTTTTTGTACTAACAAAAGTCATTAAGTAGTAGAGGTGTCTCGCCTGTGTTCATAGTCAATCAGAGGCGAGACTACAAAATGACAAGGGACGACAAACAACAAATAAAAAATGCAATTAAATCAAGAAACCCTGTTACGACTATCTCAAGGACAACTGAATTTATTAGAAACTTGTCCAAGAAGATTTCAACACATCTACTTAGACAAACTAAGTTCTCCCACCCATCCAGAACAACAAGAAAGATTAAGTTGGGGTAGTCGGTTTCACTTGTTGATGCAGCAGCGAGAACTTGGATTGCCAGTAGAATCGCTGGTGCAGGAAGACGCGCAACTACAACGCTGGGTAAATGCGTTGTTGAATGCAGCACCAGAACTTTTGAAAACAGACTCAACATTTCGTCAAAGCGAACATTGCCGGACACTAAATTTTCAGGGATATTTGCTGACTGTTATCTATGATTTGTTAATTGAAGATGTGGGAAATGCTCAGATTTTTGATTGGAAAACCCATCTTCAACCGAAAAAGCGGCAATGGTTAGAAGCAGATTGGCAAACACGTCTTTATCTCTATGTTTTGACAGAAACAAGCGATTATTTAGTTGAACAAGTTTCTATGACTTACTGGTTTGTTCAGTCTCAACCTGAGCCAAAAAGCATTAAGATACAATACAACGCTAGAAAGCACGAGCAAACGGAAAAAGATTTAAAACACCTGTTGACGCAGCTAACAGAATGGCTGCAACGCTACCAGGATGGGGTTGACTTTCCACAAGTTCTAGAATCTGCTAATCGTTGCGGTGACTGTAATTTTGCGGTGCGATGCGATCGCGTCCCGATCGCATCGCACCTTCGTACTGACGAAGAAAATCCCATTAATAGAGATTTGCTGCTAAATATCGCAAATATTCAGGAAGTTTCTCTGTAAAAGATAAACAATTTCAAAACTTATGATGGATGAGAAAAATGATGAGGCATTTTCTAATCACTCCTCTGTATATGTCCGCAATCTAGAAATCGACGATCTGGCTCCCGTTTACCACTTGGGAGAATCTGTTTTTACTAGCGATTTGTACCCCTATTTATACAGGACTTGGGACGAATGGGAGGTGATTGGGCTTTACAACACCGATCCAGAATACTGTCTAGTTGCCGAAATTGATGAACAACTAGCAGGATTCATTTTGGGAACGGTTATTAGTAAAGCAACCTGGACTTATGGATATATTATTTGGCTAGGAGTTAGCCCGAATTTTCAGCGCCGGGGTGTAGGAGATAAGCTAGTTGATAAGCTGATAGAAAGGATGATTGAAGATGGAGTGCGGTTCATGCTGGTTGACACCGATCCTGCTAATACTCCAGCTGTAAAATTCTTTGGACGCAAAGGTTTTGGCAATACTCGACAGCACATTTTCTTGTCGATGAACTTGAGCAAGCATGAATATTATGGGAGACTGATTTCCTACGAACGCGAAAAAGCTGAGAGGGCGGCATATAAGCGATCGCGTCGTCGTCCTTCAACGCAACCCCAGGGAATTACCAGCGAAGCTGCAACTAAGGTAATGGTGACAGAAACCCCGCCGCCGACCGGGGAAGATCCCGGTAGATTACCAGATGAATAGAAAGCTGGACGGCTAAAGTCGCGGCTTTCGCGTACAAAGTCCGCCTTGGCAGGTTTTGTTTGTGTAGCGCCACCCTGAAGGGTGAACGCACTAGCTGCTGAGGCGACTAAAGAAAATCGCAGCTAAGATAATCAAACCCAATAGGGCTAAGGGAACCCAGAAATTAATAGGCTCTATCATCTCAGTTAATTTTATCCCAGCAATCGGGTGTTTAAATTAATAATGTTTATAGAATACAGCTAGAATGTAAAGCGAAAATTATTTTAAAAGGCAACCATGACATCACAAGATACGGTGACATGGCTACAAGAACGCACCGCACTGGGCGTACTGTCTGCACCGATATTAAATGCGATCGCGCAAGTTCTAGAAGAGAAAATTGTACCAGCACAGACGAACCTGGTAGTAGAGGACACGCCCCCCGAAGGACTCTATATTTTAAGACAAGGACAGCTAGAAGGCGATCGCAAAGAGCAAATCGGTTCAGCCTGGGGAATTAGTTTCCTCCCTGGAGCCGCCATCCACCTACAGGAATTGCTATTAGACCAGCAGGCGCAGCGCACTGTCAAGACTTTGAGCGAATGCCAGCTCTGGTTGCTTCCCGCCGCCCAATTTCAGGAATTAGTCGCCAAATATCCGGAAATTTCCCAGGCGTTCTCCCAACAAATGGCGCAAGAACTGGCGAAGCTATCTTCCCAGCTAAGCTACGAACAAGAACGTCAAACAGCCTTGCGTCCCTACCTAGTAGCTAGAGCCAAACGCGGGATTGTGGGAAAAAGCCGCTATGCTACCAGGCTCCGAGAACAAATTAAACAGGCAGATTGCGATCGCCGTCCAGTCCTGATTTTTGGAGAACCTGGGTTAGAAAAAGACAATACCGCCGCCCTGATTCACTTTAGTTGCCCAAACCGACGCGAACCTGTAATTAAAGTAGACTGTAGTACCCTACAAGCCAGCGGTGCAGAGCTATTTGGGCGCATCGGCGGTAAACCAGGGCTAATCGAATCACTAGGGACAGGCACCTTAATACTCAACAATATCCAAGAACTGCCCCCAGAACTCACGCCCAAACTAGCGCAACTCTTAGAAACCAACACCTACAACCCCGTTGAAAGTTTCCAGCACCGTAGCGCAGGCAAGATGCCTGCGGGACAGGAACACAAAAGCAGGGGAGAAAATTCCTCACTCAGCCTTAGACCCGAAGCACTTATTTGTCAAGCCCGCATCATTATGATTGCGGAAAAACACCTACCTACAATTGAACGTCAAGTAGGTCATTTAATAAAAGTGCCGCCGCTACGAGTGCGAAAAGCTGACATCGAAGCTCAGGTAGAATACTACATTAGCCTCTTCTGTCGGGCAAAAGGCATTCCCAAACCCACAGTCACTCCAGAAGCTTTGCGCCGTTTACAGGCGTATGATTTCCCTGGCAACCTCAAAGAATTGCAAAGTCTCGTAGAACGAGCTATCGTTCAGTCTCCCGGCACCAAAGAGTTAACCGAAGAAGTTTTTTGGTCAGTTGAAAGCAAGAAAAAACAATTTCGCGTTAATCTTTTAAATGCCTATCCCGGTTTGCGGCGATTTCTCAGAAGTTCCTGGTGGCCGGATAGAATTAACTACGGCTTCACATTCGGCTTTTTTGCCATCGTCGTCGGACTATTATTTTTTGGCCCCCAGAGCCGTTCGGAAAATGTGACTCTCAACTTATTTTGGGCGTGGTGGTGGCCTTTGATATTAATAGGTTTTCCCTTTGTCGGAAGGCTTTGGTGCGCCTTTTGTCCTTTTATGATTTACGGGGAAATCACCCAGAAGCTTTCCCTGTGGCTATTTCCCCGTCAGTTGAAACGCTGGCCCCGGCAGTCAGCCGAAAAGTGGGGTGGATGGTTTCTGTTTGGACTATTTGTCCTAATTTATCTCTGGGAAGAACTTTGGAATTTAGAAAATACAGCTTATCTTTCGGCTTGTTTGCTCTTATTAATTACCGCCGGAGCAATGATATTTTCAGCAATTTTTGAGCGACGGTTTTGGTGTCGGTATCTGTGCCCGATTGGCGGAATGAACGGGCTATTTGCTAAGCTTTCAATGATAGAGTTAAGGGCGCAGCAAGGCACTTGTTCAGCAGAATGCACCACCTATCAATGTTACAAAGGCGGCCCGCAAAAAGGGGAAGGTTTGGAAACTAGCGGCTGTCCGGTTTACTCTCATCCCGCCCAATTGGAAGATAACAAAGATTGTGTATTGTGCATGACATGTCTCAAAGCTTGTCCGCACCGTTCAGTTGAACTAAATTTGCGTCCGCCGGGAATTGAGTTATGGACAAGTCATGTACCGCAGGCTTATGAAGTGGCGTTGTTACTGTTGCTATTAGGAGGAGTTTATTTGCATCGATTGCCAGAATTGCAATCAATTTTAGGGTTGAATTTAGATTTAACGCAATTTTGGCAACATTTCAGATTATCGATTTTCGCTTTGATTATTCCTGCTGCTGTGCCTTTTTTAGCTTACGGTGGAATCTTGCTTTTTAAGGGTTCTCTAAAACCTCGCTCGTTTGTAGAGTTAGCGTATGGATATTTGCCGCTAGTTTTGGGGGCAAATTTATCTCACTATTTGCGGCTAGGTTTAGGTGAAGCTGGACGGATTTTACCGCTAACTATGGCGACTTTTGGGCTAAGTGGTGAAGGGTTGCCCGTGTTGGTGGCTCATCCGGCTGTGATAGAGTTTTTGCAGGGAACGACGCTGATTTTCTCGCTGCTGTTGACGATGCTATTAACTCAGAAGATTGCCAGACAGCAGATGGGATCGCTTTTACCGCAACATTTGAGTGCGATCGCGCTTTTCGTCTCCCTCTGGATGATTATCGTGCAATAAATTTTACCTAAACCCCTTCGCCGTCCTAACACGGATGAGTGCGATCGCGCTTTTTCTCTAGTCTTCTGTACTGAGGCAAAGTTGTTGTGAGGTTTGTTGGGCTATCTGTGGAAATTGAGGCAGTCATGGCACTAAAATTAATTAGGGTTGTCAAATAACTCTATTCAATTTAGCCATTTATCTCAGTAACAACTGATAGTTTAAGTCGCTAAAATGTAAAATTGGTAATGGTCGATAAGGGTATTTTAGGAAAAATGTCACAGCAGCAACTCGAATGGCAAGTACAGCCAAATATTCAACCACCAGAAGCGTTTATTGAAGAAGTTAAACATTACGCATCTGGATTACCAGGACATTATGCTGCTCAATTGTTATGGCAACGGGGAATTAGAGATACAGCCCAGTTAGCAGGTTATTTGAACCCAAATCTGTATCAACCTGCAAGTCCGTTTGAATTTGGACAGGAAATGCACTGGGCGACAGAAAGATTACTGGAAGCCCGAAACTCTGGTGAAAAAGTTGCTATTTGGGGAGATTTTGATGCTGATGGCATTACATCTACTTCTATTTTATGGGATGGATTAGGGCAGTTCTTCGCTCAGTATCTACAACTAAGTTATTATATTCCCAATCGGTTAACCGAGTCTCATGGACTTAATAATAATGGAATTAAAGCACTTGCCGAAAGTGGAACAAAGCTGATTGTTACTTGCGACACAGGTAGCACTAATATCAGTGAAATTGAGTATGCCCAAAAATTGGGTATTGATATTATTGTCACCGATCATCACACGCTACCTACAGAACGTCCAGATGTAAAAGCAATTATCAATCCCCGCTATTTACCACCAGAACATCCGATGTTTCATCTTTCTGGTGTTGCAGTTGCTTACAAGTTGGTAGAAGCACTTTATGAAACTTTGCCAGATGTTCCTCAACAGCCTTTAGAGGATTTGTTGGATTTAGTTGCAATTGGTTTAATTGCCGATTTAGTACAACTTAGTGGTGATTGTCGCTACCTAGCACAGCGAGGAATTGAACGCCTGCAACAGCAACTCAAAAAACGTAACCGTCCTGGTGTAGCGCGTCTGTTAGAATTATGTCAAAAAAGTGGCGATCGACCAACTGACATTTCTTTCGGTCTTGGCCCTAGAATTAACGCTGTGAGTCGCATTCAAGGCGATGCTTCTTTCTGTGTGGAGTTGCTGACAAGCCGTGATGAAAAACGCACTCAGCAGTTAGCAACAGAGACAGAATTAGCTAATTGTCGCCGCAAGGCTTTGCAAAAAGATGTCGCTTTTGATGTTAACAAGAAGTTAGCTCAACTCGATTTATCAACAACTAGCGTAATTGTTCTTTGCGACCCTCAGTGGGCTGTAGGCGTTTTGGGCTTGGTGGCGGGACAAGTAGCGCAAGAAACTGGTCGTCCGACTGTTTTGTTGAGTACAGAAGGCGATTTGAGCGAAAATGCGATCGCACGCGGTTCTGCGCGTTCCGTTAATCAAGTTGATCTTTACCAATTAGTAAACGCACAAGCACACTTATTATATCGATTTGGCGGTCATCCCTTCGCTGCTGGATTGAGTCTCCCAGTCCAGAAAATTCCTCTATTTACAGAAGCAATTAATCAGCAGTTACGTGCCACTGTTGGCACCCCAGACGGCACTCCTTTACCGCCAATTGTACAGGCAGATTTAGTTTGTACGGTGCGGGAATTAGGAAAAGATTTGTTTCGCGAATTAAAATTGCTGGAACCCTGCGGTATGGGCAACCCAGTTCCAAAATTGCTGATTCAAAATTGCTGGTTTGAGAGTATGTGGAATACCAATACTCAGGACTTAAAAGGTAGAAAAGTTCAGTACATTAAAACTAAGTTTAAAATTTGCGATGATTCCTGCGAAACTGGTTTTGAGGGTATTTGGTGGGGACACTATAAAGAAGATTTACCTAAAGGTAGATGCGATGCAATTGTTGAACTCGATTTCAATAGTTATGAAAATCCTAGTAAAGGAATAAAACCTCATTATGAAGTGCGAATGATTGCCGTGCGTAGTCTTGCCCAAACACACTCGCTAGGCACTACTAGCCAACTAGACTGGATTTTAGACTGTCGTGAGGAATCCTTAGTTTGTAGCACAGATGTCTCGCCTGTGAGTTTGCACTCCTCAGTCCTACCAGTTAGAGAGTGTCCCAGCAGTTGGGATGAGTTGCAAATGTGGTTCAGACGCGCCCAACAGACAAATCGGAAACTAGCGATCGCATATCACCCCCCTGAACCAATTCCGCCCGACCAAATTTGGCTACAACTTGTAGGAATTGCCAAATACCTCAGCCGTACAGGAGAAACGGCAAGTGATGACCAAATATCTCAGAAGCTAGGAATAAGCGATCGCACTCTTCAACTGGGACTTGATGCTTTATCTCATCTTGGTTTTTTTGTCAAACAACTAGACTGGAATTTTCAGATTAGTTTCCATCCAGAAGAATCTTCCTCCAGTCTTGCCAAGAATGCCATCGAGCAATTTATAGCAGCTGTCCAAGAAGAACAATTCCGGCAAAAATACTTTTATCAAGTTCCCTTGTCCGCCATTCGAGCGATGGCTACTCAAAATGCAATCAGTTAAAAATAGTGGATTATTAGTTGGTAGAACAGCCCAGACCCCTGTCCGTGAATCCTCAATTGTTCATTACTACTAATCAATAATCACCAAACATAAACCATCAACAGATTCAATTGATGCAAAATTCTCTCCAAACGCCCCACAGTGGATATCATTGGAACGGCAGCAGCCAGCGATTTTTTGAAGGTTGGTATTATCGCGTTACTTTACCAGATTGCGGTCATACCTTCGCTTTCATGTATTCAATTGACGATCCCATTGGCGGCAAACCGCAAAGTGGCGGTGCAGCACAAATTCTTGGCCCAGAGGATAGCTACCTTTGGCGCACCTTTCCAGATGTCAACAAGTTCTGGGCATCACGGGACGTTTTAGCCTTGGGACACTGGGGAAAAACCAATTTGTCCACCAAACCCGCCTACCTCCCCTTTGATCAATTTCAGCATTATGTCCAAGAAGGTTATCAAGCTACAGCAACCTTAAATCAGGGCTTTTTGCAAGATCCCGGTACGGGTGCATCCGCACGGTGGGAATATCAGATTCAGCCAGTGTACGGTTGGGGAAATCAAAATCAACCACAGCAATCAACAGCCGGATGGTTGTCTTCTTTCCCGATTTTTGAACCGGGATGGCAGATATTGATGGCTCACGGTTTAGCAACAGGCTGGATTGAGTGGAATGGCGATCGCTACGATTTTACCAACGCGCCAGCTTACAGCGAAAAAAACTGGGGACGCGCTTTTCCGCAAAAATGGTTTTGGGTGAATTGTAATAGCTTTGACAATGAACCTATCGCCTTAACTGCTGGTGGCGGTAGACGCGGGGTGTTGTGGTGGATGGAATCTGTAGCGATGATCGGTTTGCATTATCGCGGAAAATTCTACGAGTTTGTACCCTGGAACTCAAAGGTAAACTGGAATATACAGCCTTGGGGCAGTTGGCAGATGCAAGCGAGAAATGAGCATTTTGAAATTGAACTCACCGGAACTAGCGATCGCCCCGGAACTCCCCTGCGTGCGCCCACAGAAAACGGTTTAGTTTTCTGTTGTCGCGATACCATGAACGGTCAGCTTAGCCTGGAACTGCGAGAGCTATGCGCCAGCAAACCGAAAACCATCCTGAAAGCACACAGTTCTCTATGTGGATTAGAAACAGGAGGTACTTCTTGGGAAGAAACCTGGCGGTCTGCTTAAAGATAGGTGAGTGATGGTTCGCTCAACTGCTATGATCGGCTTAGAGTTGGGGCTGTAGCTCAGATGGATAGAGCGAGCGCCTCCTAAGCGCTAGGTCGCCGGTTCGAGTCTGGCCAGTCCCGTTGTCTGCTAATCTCTAATAATATTTCTCGCCCAGTAAAGTGCATCTACCGTTGACGCACTTGTTGGGATAGAGAAATTTCATATTGGGCGCACTTGCCCCAACTTTAAACTCGGCTTTTTCGATTGATGATTCTGAAAATTTCTCCCAGCGGACAACAAAAATTATTTTCCAAGACTTCTCAGTCTAAAGCTAAATCTTATCGGTTGCTGTTGCTAGTCCTACCTATAATGCTTTGGTTTGGGTACAAGCAGGTTGAAAAAAGTTTCATTAAACCCCAAGCATTATTAGTTTTGGGTGGTTCCACTAAAGATTTGGAGCGTGAGAAGTTTGCAGCTAAATTGGCGCATGAAAACCCAGATTTACCAATCTGGGTTTCTTCAGGTAGCACCAACAAAACCTACGTCAAACGAGTTTTTGCCAAAGCTGGAGTTGATCCTAGTCGCCTGCGCTTGGACTATAAGGCGTTGGATACGGTCACTAACTTTACCACCCTGGTTGACGAAATGGAAGCTAAAGGGATCTCTAGCATCTATTTAATTACCTCTGACTACCATATGCGCCGCGCCAGGGTAATTGGAGAGATTGTTTTAGGCAGTCGGGGAATTGCGATTAAACCTGTAGTAGTGGAAACAGGGAACCCATCTGAGCCGATTGAAAAATCAATCCGCGATGGAGCCAGAGCTATTCTCTGGGTGACTACCGGATATACAGGGGCTACCCTAAGTAAGTCGTATAGAACGCCTCCCTAATCCCAGCAATTCTCATTGAAATTATTAGTAATTGTAAATATGTAGTGAAAATTTTCTACACCACTAGAGAGGCATTAATAATGATGGCTAAAATACCCCCTATATCACAAATGTTGAATGTTAAGAAAACTCTATAAAAATTATCCCCAAATCATGATAAATTTGGGGATAAATGCTAATTAATTTTATTAGTTTCTATGGTACAGTCATTTCCGAAGCTTGTCAAAGAACTG